>NZ_JBRBZA010000030.1:0-46170 GCF_053493975.1 Thermomicrobium sp. | reverse complement strand
GCGGGCCGTCCGGGTCGGAGGAAGACGCCGCGTAAGGTTGCGCACGGCACCTCCGCGCCCCCGGCCGGTCCGGGGGCGGCCGGTCAGGGAGCACCAGACCGGACGGAAAGGGGGTGAACCGATGCGCACGCTGATCCGCTACACGATTCTCAATCAGGATGGCCAGCCGGTGATCCGCGCAGTGCGGGTGGTCTATCCGACGACGGCGCGGGTGGCGCCTGTTCCCCAGGAGATCGGCCAGCAGAGGGAGACCGGTCAGTCGGGCGAGCACGCGCGGCGGATCGAGGCTGCTGAAGAGCGCCGCCCGAACGGTGCCTGATTGCCCAAGCCCGATCGATCGTCATCGCCGACCCCCGCGGGAGCGAGACCCGGCGGGGGTCGCTCGTTTTGGCGGGTAGCCGACGTCGGCCCAGTCTCATCCGGACAAGTGGAGAGCCAGTCCGCACGCTCCTGCATGAGACAGGGGCAAGCGGGTTCCCGCGTGGCGCGTGGGAACCCGTGCTGGAACGAGTGCCCGAGCAGCCTCGCCCGGGCGGTCGGGCCGGTCGCGCGGCGTTCTCTGCTAAAGGCCAGTTCGATCCAGAGACGGACTGGTAGCCTGGGCGACCGGGGCATCGGCTGGCCAGCGCAGGTGGGGGATCACGAACCGCCCGTAGGCGCGAATGAATTCCTCCTGGTTACGCCCGACATTGTGCACGTAGATCTCGGTGAACCCGAGATCGATGAGGTGTTGGAGGTACTCGCCGTGGCGATCCAGGTCGGACGCGATGAGGACGCGGCCCTGGAAGTGTTCCGGTCGGACCAACCGCGCCATCGCTTGGAAGTCTTCGGGGTTGCGAATGTCCCCCTTGGGGAAGGCCATGCCGCCATTGGGCCATTCGCGGAGGGCGTTTTCGATCGCTTGCTCATCGGTCTCGGCCCAGGAGACGTGGACTTGGATCATGCGAGGCATGCGCTTGGGATCCTTGCCGGCAGCGCGCGCTCCTTCCTCGAAGCGACTCAGGAGGAGGCGAAGCTTCTCGTCATTGGCTCCGGGAGTCAAGAGACCGTCGCAGAGCTGACCGGTCTTTTTGGCCATGTAGGGTCCAGCGGTACCCACGATGATCGGTGGCGGGACGTCGGGTCTCGTGTAGAGCTTGGCGCTTTCGACTTTGAAATAGGTTCCCTCGTGCCGAACGACGTTGCCAGTGAACAATTTTTGGATGACCTCGATGGCCTCGATCAACATGCGAATCCGCTCGGCCGGTTCCGGCCAGTAGCGGCCGACGATGTGCTCGTTGAGCGCCTCGCCAGCTCCGAGCCCGAGCCAGAAGCGCCCCGGAAACATCGCCTCGAGCGTGGCCGCAGCCTGCGCGACGATCGCCGGGTGGTACCGGAAGCCGATCGGCGGCGTGACACCGGTACCGAAGCGGAGGCGCGTCGTCACGCCGAGCGCACCGAGCCAGGCCCAGACGAAGCCGCTCTGGCCTTGCTCGGGTGTCCAGGGGTGAAAGTGGTCGGCAGCGAGGACGCTATCGAAACCCTCCTGTTCAGCGAGTTGGCACCAGCGCAGGAGATCGGAAGGGTGGAACTGCTCGAAACTGGCTGAGTACCCGAGGCGGCTCATCGAGTTCCCTCGCTTTCCGTTTCGCATCTACGATCCCAGCGGCAAAAGTATGCTGCGCCTCGGTGTTGGAAGCGAGAGCGAGAGGAGGCCGGCCATGCCTGAGCGGAAACCGGTAACCAGACCAGAAACGGTCTGCGCGCAGGCGGGACTGCACCAGCTGGAGAGCCGGACGGTACCGCTCGCGCCACCGATCTGGCAGACGAGCGCGTTTGCCTATCCGGATATGGAGACGATGGAGGAAATCGTCCGCGGTGAAGAGCCGGGGTTCATCTATGCCCGCTATGGGCTGCCGAACCACCGGCAGCTCGAGCTGGCACTGGCGAGTCTGGAAGGGGCCGAAGACGCGGTCGTCACCGCGAACGGCATGAGTGCGATCGCGGCGACGCTCTTCGCGCTCACCGTGCCCGGCGAGCGAGTGGTCGCCGACACGCACGTCTATCGCGGGACGAGACTGCTCTTGGAGCGAGACGTGGCGCGCTTTGGGGTGATCGTCGACTTCGTCGATTGCGGTGACCTCGAGGCGGTGGCGGACGCGCTGGAGCGTCCGGCTCGACTGCTGTGGGTGGACACGCTGACCAACCCGACCCTCCGGGTGCGCGATCTTCCGGGACTCGCGGCGCTTGCCCGAGCCGCCGGGACGCTCATGGTCGTCGACAACACGTTCGCCACGCCGGTGCATTGCCGACCGCTGTCCTGGGGAGCGACGCTGGTCGTGCACTCCACGACCAAGTCGATCGGTGGGCATCACGATGCCAGTGGCGGCGTCGTTGCCGGACCAGCGGCCGTGGTCGAGACGATCCGAGGACAGGTGGTCCGCTTCGGTGGACGCGGTGGAGCGTTCGACAGCTGGTTGATCCAGCGGGGTCTGGTCACGCTACCCATGCGGGCAGCGCAGAGCAGTCGGAGCGCGCTCCTGCTGGCGGAACACCTGGCAGCGCATCCGGCGGTGCAGGCGGTGCTCTATCCAGGGCTGCCCGGTCATCCGGAACACTGGCTGGCTGAACGGCTGTTGCGCGACGGCTTTGGGGCCGTGGTCGCTTTCGAACTCGCTGGTGGAGAGCCGGCTGTGCGGCGATTCGTGCGCGCTCTCCGCTTGGTGCGCTTCGCTGAAACGCTGGGTGGAGCCGTAACGGCCATCGTGCACCCAGCGACCACCTCGCACCGCTCATTGCCCCTGCGCGAGCGGGAGCGACTGGGGATCAGCGATGGGCTCCTGCGGCTCTCGGTCGGTCTGGAACATCCGGAGGAACTCTGGGAGGACGTCGAACGGGCATTGGGGCACGTGTGACGTTTCACGTCTCCTCAGCGAGCCGGCGCGCCAGTTCTCGCCAATCCTCGAGCGCTGCTGCGCGGTCGCGCGGATCCTCGCGCTCCGCATAGCGAGCGACGAGGTAGCGCGCGGTCAGGTCCTGGAGCGGCTGGGCGAGGTCGTGTCGGATGCTGGTGACACGATGAGCGAGTTCCAGCGGGGTCTCGCTGTCGCGGCGAACGAAGCCGCGCGCTGCCAACAGAACGAGCGCGGCGCGATATGCGCTGCGGACATCGTAGGGCAGGCCGGAAACGCGGCGTGCCAGGCGCGGTGCCGACCCAGACCAGCGAAGAGCAGGGAGAAAGTCGCGGACACTTCCGAGCGAGACGCGTTCGCGAAACTCACTCCCGCTGGTGGCGATCGGCTGCGATCGGAAACGCCGGAAGGCTCGCGCGATGAGCACGAGCAAGCCGAGCGCGAGGAGCAGGCCGGTGAGTGCCGCGAACCCCCGCTCGAGCCAGACGGGCAGGGCGAGGTGCGCGAGAGTCTCCCGGGGACGGAGGAGATCGGGCAGCGCCGGAAGCGAGGGCGGTGGACCTGGTTCGTGCTGACCAGCGATGGCCTGGACTATCCAGACGAGAAGACGCAACGCGGTCCAGATGAGGACCGCGAGGAGAACCGCCAGCGTCACCAGGACAGCGACGATGAGCGTGAGGAGCCAGGTGACCGGGCGCGCGAGGTGCGGCCACAGGGTCGGACCAGCCACCAGACTGGCCAGTGCAGCCAGGCAGACGATGCCGAGGGTGAGGATCGCTGACCAGGTTATCCAGCGGACCGAGCTGATCGTCGCCGGGTAAGCGAGGCGCACGGCCTCCGCTTGCACCAAGACAGCGGTGAGGAGCCTGACGGCGAGGAGCAGGGGGACACCGAGTTCGAGGCGGTGCCAGACTGCTTGCGCGGCGGCACCGCCGCTCGCTGCTGCGAGAATCGTTGCGCCGCCGGCTAACAGGAGATCACGTGTGATCGCCCATCGCAAATAGGTCCCCTGAAACGGGTGGGGCTCGCTCGCCAGGACGAGCGCGCGCCACCAGGCCAGAGCGCTGAGGATCGCCAAGCTGACTGCCGGTGCATCGAGGTCGAGCAAGCCATCGAAAAAGCCGGGAATCGCGGTGACCGATCGTCCACGCGCAGCCCACCAACCGAGCGTCCAAAGCAACCAGCCTCCGGAAGCCAGAAACCTGCTCCAAGAGGGGTCTCGGGTTCGGGCCAACACCAGGCGAGCGAGCCCGTAGCTGACCAGGCCTGTCGCGGCGAGCGAAAGCCAGCCCGGTACCGTGAGCGGATCAGCACCGGAGAGGACGGCCAGCCAGGCGACCAGTGGTGCCACAGCCAGTGCCTCGGCGGCGAGCGCGCTCGCCACCAGTGCGATGGTGAGCGGATCAGGTCGCGGGAGCACGGTCTCCCTCCAACTCGAAGATCGCGAGTCCTCGCCGCGGGACGAGGCCGGCCGAGGTCCCTACGGCGATCAGCGCGATACCGTACCCTTGTTGTCGGAGAGCCAGCAGCGTCCGGCGCAGATTTTCCGTGACGAGCGCGGTGACCAGCACGATCGTGACGCCACCGGTGAGCAGTCGCGCTTCAGCGCTGAGAAGCTGCTCGATGCGATGACCGGTATGCGGGACGAGCATGGCCAGCGCCTCGAGCAGACGCCGGAGCTGGTGCGGATGACGCCCTGGCCGGATACGAATGAACCGTTCGCCACCGACGAGGGGCGCATTGACCCAGAGCCCGACTTGATAGCCCTGCTCGATGCCCCAGGAGGCCAAGGAGGCGGTGAGCGAAATCGCCCACTCGAGTTCTCCGGGACGGATTCCTTCCCAGAAGTGCTCGAAGGTATTCACGTCCAGAAAGAGTGCCAAAACGGGTGCAGCGGAGCGCTCCAGTAAGCGCGTCTGCAGTTCCCCCAGACGAGCAGTCGCACGCCAGTGGATCTGGCGCGGAGAATCGCCGGGCTGGTAGGGACGAGCACCCTGGATGCGGAGAGGATCCTCGAGTAACGGGTGCAAGGGAGTCGCGTCCCCGAGCGGATGCTCAGCTGGTAGACCGAACGACTCGAGTGGTCGGATCTCCGGGTAGACGAGGAGCGTCCCGCCAGGCTCGATCTCCAGACGAGCGCGAGCCAAGCCGAAAGGATCGCCGGTCGTGAGGCGGGTCGGACCGAGGCGATAGAAGCCGCGTCGCGTCGCGCGTGCTGGATAGCGTCGTTGGACGCGTTGCGCGATCCCGACCGAGAGAAGCGTCCGCAGCACCTTGCGCTCCGGCTTGGGCGAGCGCTCGAGCTGCTCACCTTCGATGGCGAGTGCGGCTGGCAATTCCTCGACGACCTCGACCCAGGGAAGGGGTAGCGGTTTGGCGTTCTCCAGGACGAGGCTGAGCGTGACTGCTTCCCCGGGGAAGACGTAATTCGGCTGAAGCTGACGCCAGTAACGGACCCGGTAGAAGCCGAAGCGCAGCCAGAGCAGCCCCAGAGCGAGAACGAGGGTCACGGCGAAGGTGACGAGAGCCAGAATCGGCCGCCCGAGCGCGATGGCTGCACCACCGAGAACGACCGAGGCGAGGATGCCAGCGGGAAGAAGATCTTCGCGTTCGACCGGTACGACGGTCGGTGCGTCTTCCACTGTCACGCCCCTTCGATGACTTCCTCCACCGGAACCGGAACCTCGTCGAGGATCGCTCGCACGACGGATTCGGACGTGAGGCCGTGGAGTTCGGCGCGTGCGGTCAAACGGATGCGATGCGCGAGCACTGGTACGGCGACAGCACGCACGTCGTCCGGAATGACGTAGGAACGACCAGCGAGGAGAGCAGCTGCCTGCGCGCTGCGGGCGAGCGCGAGTGTCGCGCGCGGACTCGCACCGAGCTGGACGTCCTCGCGCTGCCGTGTCTGCCGCACGAGCGCGACGAGATAGTCGAGAACGGCTTGGCCCAGGAAGATACGCTGTGTCTCGCCGATGGCGGCAGCGAGTTCCTCTGGATCGGTGACCGGCTCGAGTTCGACCAGCGGATCGCCGATCAGGAAGCGGCGGACCATCGCTGCCTCGTCGTTTGCCGTCGGGTAGCCGAGACTGAGGCGCATCAGGAAGCGGTCGAGCTGGGCTTCCGGGAGGGGGAAAGTCCCTTCGAGCTCGATCGGGTTCTGCGTGGCTAGCACCAGGAAAGGAATGGGAAGGGAGTAGGTCTCGCGTTCGACCGTCACCTGTCGCTCCTCCATCGCTTCGAGGAGTGCGGCTTGCGTGCGCGGTGTTCCCCGATTGATCTCGTCGGCGAGGACGACGTTGGCGAAGACCGGTCCCGGATGGAACGCGAAGCTGCCTCGGCCGGGTTCGTAGACCAGCGAACCGGTGACATCAGCTGGCAACAGATCAGGCGTGAATTGGATACGGCGGAAGCTTCCACCGATCGCGCGGCAGAAGGTCCGCGCAAGCTTGGTCTTGCCGATCCCGGGGACATCCTCGAGGAGGACATGGCCGCCGGCCAGGACTGCTGTCAACAGCAGTTCGATCACGTCGCGCTTCCCGACGATCACACGCTCGATCGCATCGCGGATACGCAGGAGCAGCGAGTGCAGGACTTCCACTCGTTCGGTAGGGAGCGGCTCAAACGGGGGTCTCATCGGGTTGGTCACGCTCGGCCTCCTCTTCGAGCAGTCGAGCAGCTTCTGCACGCACGCTGCGTGACGGGTCGCGTTCGCGAGCGTCGCGCAAGATCGGAGCGGCTCGGACGGGATCGATGGCAGCCAGCGCGCGCAGAGCGGCGCGTCGGACGGGAACAGCCCCCTGGTGGGCGACTTCGACGAGTGCGGGTAACGCTCGAGTATCGCCGATGGACCCGAGCGCGTTGATGGCAGCGACCAGGACGTCGATCTCGTGTAAACGCCTGCGGAGTACCTCGATCAGCGCGGGTACCGCCAGCCGCGTCCGCCGCTGACCCAAAACCCAGGCGCACATTTCGGCAATATCCGGGCGTGGATGCTGGAGTCCTTCGATCAGGGCCATGTCGTAGGACGAGTCCTCAGGCTGATTCGGCGTCGTCATCGCGACGATCCTACACTGTCATGCACTGCGCCCGCTCGTGGGGTCCAGCTGCTGGAACGGTGCCGACGAGGCGCGCGATCGCGCGGAGCCAGCTTCCTCGTTGAGCCACGTTCAGGGTGCCGCGAAACCGATAGTCGTGAGCGGCGATGAAGGCCGACACATCGTCGAGCAGGGCGGCGAGTTCCTCATACCAGGGCACTGCCTGGTCGCTCGCGGCAGCATGGCCCAGGCAGACTTCGAGTGAGCAATCAGCCAGCGGTGATTGCCAGAGCGCCCGCAGCCAGCTCCAGCGCCGGTCCTGCCCTGGTGGTTCGGCCAGGCAGTGAGGGCAGACCGCGGGTAGAGCAGCGGGCCGAGGGACGTACCACGGACGACGGCCCACGTCATGCTGGAGGAGTTCCAAGGGTGACCAAGCCGCGCGTTCGTGCTCGGCCCGCTCGTGCCACGCTTTCCAAGGGAAATCACTGAGTAGTCCAGCCAGTGCCATCGCATGGGGGCGACAGAGGAGGCCCGGTTGCCGGTACACGAGCGATGGGTCTTGTTGGACGAGTTGGGTGGTCGCCGACAGGAGCGTTTTCTCGGCCTGCCCGAGCCATTCGCAGACTGGGCAGGGGGCGAGCGGACGGAGCCAGTGTGCGAGCCCGTTGCGAGCGGGGCCTGATCGGAAGGCAAGGCGCAGAAGCCGCTCGAGCAGGATCGCGACGCCGAGATGGCTGTGAACGGCTGCTCCTGCCGGAACGAGCGCCCACGCGTGTTCCCAGCAGAATCCGCGTGCCGCCGCGAGCCGATCGGCCGTGGCTGGATCGTTCACTCGTTCCCAGAGAATCGCTTCGAGCGCTCGGCGCTCCTTGCCTTCCAGCAAGCGGCACAGAGGGCACCCTGGTTCCCCGAACGACTCGTGTAGGGTGGCGGCCAGGTATCGGTCGGCCGTGGGGCGAGACGAGCGAACGAGGAAACGGCCGATTCGGGAGATGGTGTGGTTGCGCGGCACTTCTGCCATGATGCCCTCCTAACGTCAAAAAGCCTCTGCTGACCGGACTGGTCGAGCAGAGGCTATCAGCCGCATCGGGCGCTTCGGTGGCCCACGCCACCTGGCGAGCCTCATCGCCGTGCAGCACCGAGTATATCAGCGGAGCGGTTGGCTGTTCCAGCGAAGGGAACCGGCGAGGCGAACGTCGACCGCGTGCCGAGCGGTCTTCGCCTCGCAGCGGGCGTAGACCGTCAGAGCAGCGGGGCGACGCGGTCGCGCGTGTACCGACGCAGCCAGGGCGCGAACCGATGCGAGAGAACCTTTTGGCGCCGCGAGACCGCATGATTGCTCGGTACGGCCGTCAGGCCTACCGCGAGCCGAGAAACGCGCGAGCGGACGCGCCGAGGAGAAGAACGGCGCGATCTCGGTGCTTCGGTGCAGTCCGCTCTTTCCGCGACTGTTCAGGTGCGTTCCTGACCCTGGTTCGAGGCTGGTAGGGCGTTCTCGATGAGGTGCGCGAGACCGAGGAAGCGGGCCGCGTTATCGCGAAGGATCTTCGGGCGGACCGAGTCCTTGATGGGGAGTTCAGCGAACTCGCGCAGCCAACGATGAGGAGTGAGCATGGGAAAGTCCGAGCCGAAGAAGACCTTATCCTGAACCAACGAGTTCGCGTAGCGAATGACGCTTTCCGGAATGTACTTGGGTGCCCAGCCGGAGAGGTCCATGAAGACGTTCGGCTTGTGACGGAGGATCGCGAGTTGCTCTTCGTGCCAGGGCCAAGCCGGATGAGCCATGATGATGCGGAGTTCCGGGAAACGTGCGGCGATATCGTCGATGTACGGGATGGGGCGGCCGTATTCGAGGCGGATGCCAGCTCCGCCAGGCTGCCCGGCTCCAGCCATAGTGGTGCCGCTGTGAAAGAGAACGGCCAGGCCGAGTCGGGCACAAGTTTCCCAGAGAGGAAAAAAGCGGGGATCGTTCGGAGCGAAGTCTTGGACCGCCGGATGAAACTTGATCCCTTTGAGGCCGAGCGCAGCGCAGCGTTCGACCTCGATGATCGCAGCCTTCCCCTTCCAGGGATCGACCGAGCCGAATCCGATGTAGACATCTGGGTATTTGGCGACCCACTGGGCGATCTCCTCGTTGGAGGCCTTGAGTCCGGTGCGGGTTTCGTCGTCGATGTCGAAGATGACGGCCATGCCATTGAGTTCGCGATACATGTCGGCCATAGCGTCAGGATGATCGCTGAATCCTTCCTGGTTGGCGGGAACGTAGCGGTCGCGTTCCCATACTTTGGCATGGTCACCGGTTCGCACGTGCACATGGATGTCGATGATGTCGATTCGTCGAGTCGTCACAGTATTGTCCCCCTTCGTCGTGCCCACGACTCCGCGCGCCTTCGGGCCATGCCTCTGGCACTGGCAGTTCCTCACCTGCTCAGTCAGCGGCAGTCCGAGACGCTCTCCGACACTGGACGGCGCTGACCCGCTCGCACGCTGTTCATCGCGGCCGAACCGAACAGCAGCGAGCCCCGTCACCGACCGGTCCCCGTCACTTTAGCATCAATGTGTGACGGACTCAAGGAAACCTGATCGGCCGTTGCGCGCGGCCGGCGTGCATGTAGACGGGTCGGCGCAGGGCGGCGGCTCCTCTTCCGTTGGGAGTGGCCACCACTGTTCCGGTAAATGAGTGGTCGACCAGATGCGCCCCATGCCAGCGCGGTGAGTGCAGTTTCGCGTGCTCACCCTATCACAGGACAGTTGACGGTCACTGTGTCGGCTGAGAAAATGTCTCTATACATCGACCCCCACCGCGAGGAGGTCCTGTCATGGATGCTCGCCAGGTCGAGCTGGTTCTGGCTCATCTCTGTCGAAAGGGACTCTTCGGCGACGTGCGCGCCTGGTGCGAATCGCGGTTCGACTGCGTCTACGTCGTCACGTGTCCGGATTGTGGCCACCGGTTCGTGTTGGACGAGACGGAGTTTCAGGAGCTGCTCGAACGGAGCAAGGCGCTCCAGGTGTGCGGTGTCTTGCCGACCGCGATCGACGTGCGTGTGTCTCAGCCGCGGCTCCCCTTCTCTGGCTGATCGGTAACTGATCCGGAGCCGTTCGTAGTCTGGCTGCGCGTCTCCAGTTTCCCCAGAGAGTGCAAATACAAGGCGACGACGGCATCGGCGATCGCCGATGCGAGTTCGGTGGGTTCTCCTTCCACGAGGACGATCTGCCGAGCGGATGTCCGACCCCGGTAGGCGGGGGCGTTCGCCGGGTGGCAAATGATGCCCGTGAATGTTGCCGGGTCGAGACGCTGGCGCATGGCGGCCAATGCTGGCTCGTCTGGCACGAGGTCGAGCAGGAAGGTTTTGAGATGGGGGCGAGTCAGTTGGCCGACCCAATAGGAGAGTTCTTCGCTGACTCCCAGTTCGACCAATGCGAGGTCGGCAGTCGCGAGCGTGCGGCCGAGCCATTCGACGAGATCGGCCCCGGTGCGCTGCTCGACCGTTTGGTACTGGACATCGGGCCAGGCAGTCGCGAGTTCGCGCAAGGCAGCCGCGCCGCGGCGGCGGAGCGCGGCTACCGTGAGGGGGTTGGCGCGCTCCTCGAGCAGCACGGCTTCCTGCTGATGCCGGGCCAATGAGCGTGCCAGTAAGCGGAAGACGAGTGCGGGCGGGTGTTCGTCTACCGCGACGATCGACCGGACGAAGATGACCCAACGTAAACGAGGAAGTGACACTGGTTACCCCCGGAAATCATCGGATGAGCCAGCGAGAACGACAGTGATGTCGGGATCAGCCTCGACTTCGAGCGTGTAGCGGCCTGCCTGGCGCCGGACCACGAGGTCGAGCGTGGTGCCCGCGAAGCGGATTCCTCCGATCTCGACCTCAGTGAGCCAGTCGGGAAATGCCGGACGAAGGGTGAGACGACGCTCGGCAGCTCGTGCTTCGGCACCGAGCATGATGCGGAGGAGGAAAGGCATCGTGCCGGCAGCCCAGGCTTGTGGACTGCAGCTGACCGGATAGGAGATCGGAACCATGCACTCTGCCTCGTCGCGGCCGAAACCACAGAAGAGTTCAGGAAGGCGGTAGTACGGGAAACTGACCGCCACTTCGAGCAGATCGCTCGTGAGGCGGAGTGCCTCGCGGTGATAACCATAACGGCGCAAACCCGCAACGATGAGTGCATTGTCGTGTGGCCAGATACTGCCGTTGTGGTAGCTCATCGGGTTGTAGTGGGGCATGGTGCTGGCCAGCGTGCGGATCCCCCAACCCGAGTAGAGATCGGAGCGGAACAGTCGTTCCACGATGCGTGCCGCACGCTCGGGACCGACGATCTCGCTCCAAAGGCAGTGACCAGGATTAGAGGAAATGGCGGGAACGAGTCGCCCTAGCCCATCGATCGCCTGGCCGTAGAACTGGTCGGGCTCGCTCCAGAAGCGTTGCTCGAAGCGTGCGCGCAACTGCTCGGCTTCGGCACGCAAGCGGGCGACCAGCACCTGGTGCGATGGTTTCCCGAAACGCTGCAGGACAGCGGCCAGTGCTCGCTTCGCTTGGTACACGTAGCCTTGGACTTCGACCGCCGCGATCGGTGGAACGGGCTCGCGCCCGTCGGGAAAGAGCAAGGAGTTGTGGCTGTCCTTCCAATTCTGGTGGACGAGGCCGCGCGGCGAGACTCTCCCGTAGTCGATGAAGCCGTCACCATTGTGATCCCCATGCTGATCGATCCAGCGGAGGGCGGCCTCGACAGCCGGGAAGAGTTCGTCAAAGAGCGCAGGTGTTCCCACCCAATCCATAACTTCACAGAAAGTGACGATGAAGAGCGGCGTTGCATCGACCGTGCCGTAGTACGGGCTGTGCGGCGTCTCACCGAGACGAACCATCTCACCGAAACGCAGCTCGTGGAGGATCTTGCCCGGCTCTTCTTCTGTCCAGGGATCATGCTTGCGGCCTTGGTAGCGAGCGAGAAAGCGCAGTGTCTCCAGTGCGAGTTCCGGGGCGAAGAGCATCATTTGGAGACTGACGATCAGGCTGTCGCGTCCGAAGGGGGCCACGAACCAGGGGATACCCGCAGCGACGAGACGCCCACCCGGGAATGGCGTCAGGAGCGCGCGGAGGTCGTCGAGGCTGCGCTGGAGCACCCGGTCGAACAGTTCGTGATCGGTGCGTGCACGAGCGAAGGAATAGGTGGGTGGCTCGACCGGCTCGGTCAAGCGTGACACGTCTGGGACGCGAACGGCGATCCGACGTTCCAGGAGCTGGCGGGGAGCGATGCGGAGCGCGAGTCGCTCCCGGCCATGACTCGGGAGCCTCAAACGGAAGAGAACGAAGACACGGGGTGGATGAATCAATCCGGGGGCACGGATCAGTTGATCGTGGCCCGGCAGCAGCATGCGTGGGAGTGCGAGTTCGCTCAGGTGCGTGGTGCCTGGCTCGGTCGTGACCGTGTCCGGCTGGCGACTGAACACGATTTCGGTCTCGAGGAGGACGTCGTCAGGTGCGCGGTAGGCGAGCCGGAGCGAGTGATCCTGCTGCTGTGGAAGCAAGATGCGCCCGCGCGGGCGCTCGCGAGGGAAGCCGCGCACTTCGAAGATATCGAGGAAGTCTGCTGCGAAGACGAGTGCTAGCTCGACAGTGAGCTCGAAAGCATTGTAGTTTTCCAGAACCAGTTCCTCGTCCAGTACTCCGTGCCGGACACTGCGGCAGCGCCGCACGCTGATGGTGTGAGCGAGGATGTCCCGACCCTGTTCGTCCCGGAAAACCGCATTGCCGAACTCGAAGATGGCGGTATTGGTCCGTTCGGCCGAAGAATCGAACAGTTCTGGCTCCTCACCGTTGAGAAGCAGCCAGAGTTCGCTGAGAAAACGCGTGTCACGCGCATAGACGCCAGCGCCCGGTAAGGTGCGACGCAAGTCACCGCGCTCGTCGCTGACGACGAACAGCTCACCGTCCTTGAGAATGCGTGCGTCGCGAGCCAGTCCCATGCGACCGTCCGTAGCCGGTTCCCTGTCTCACTGGGCCAAGTGTACAGATGGCGCAGCCGGAACCTAGATGAGTTCGCCGTACTCCTCCCACTCGTAGGGATCGATGCGGCGGAGCCACTCCGGTGTGCCGTAATCGGGGCAGCGTCGACGGCACTTTTCCGCATCCCAGCGCTTGACGGCGACGTAGGTCTCGACGAACGGTCGGCCGAGCAAGTCACAAAGCGTGCGATCGGCTTCCAAGGCATCGAGCGCTTCGTCGAGCGAGCGAGGGAGCGGTGGCAACCCCTCGAGCCAGCCGACATCTTTCTGAATCGGCGCCGGGGGACGAAGGCGACGCTGGATCCCGTCCCATCCAGCGGCCAGCGACGCGGCGAGGGCGATGTAGGGATTGGCCGCGGCTCCGCCGAGCCGGTTCTCGATGCGCGCTTTGGCTCCATGGGCGTCAGCCGGAATGCGGAAGGCAGCCGATCGGTTGTCGTAGCCCCAGCAGATGCTCGTGGGCGCGAAAAGACCGGGCTGATACCGCTTGTAGTCATTGGGTGTGGGGGAGAAGAACGCGATGAGAGCTCGTGCATGATGGAAAAGCCCACCGAGGAAATGCCAGGCCAGTTCGGAGAGGCCATAGTCCCCTTCGGGGTCGGCGAAAAGATTCTCGCCCGTGCGGCAATCGACGAGGCTATGGTGCAAGTGGGTGCCGGATGCTGCTTGGTCGATGAACGGTTTGGTCATGAATGGGGCCAAGTATCCGTGCTTGCGCGACACCTCCTTGACAGTGGTGCGGAAAGAGAAAGCCTGATCGGCCGCGGTAAGCCCGTCGGCTGGGCTGAAGGTGATCTCGAACTGGCCGGGTGCGTTTTCCACGCTCAGCGTCGACACGACGATTCCGTGTGCCGCGAGCGCCTCGAGGAGTTCATCGCGCCAGGCAGGGTCGAAGTTGTTGCGGACCGTCGAGCAGATCTGCTTGTCGCGGAAGACGGGCTCGCGTGTCGCGGCGACGAGCAAGTAGAACTCGTACTCGAAACCGCTGCGCGGCGTCCAGCCCTGCGAACGATAGAGGTCGACGATGCGCCGACAAACGACCCGAGGATCCTCCGGAGCAGGAGCATCATCGCGGTAGAGGTCACCGATCACGCGGGCTTCCCCTGGCGCGTGGGGAAGCACCACCAGCGTGTCGAGATCCGGCTTGAGGAGATAGTCAGGGGGCGGAAGGCGCTCCTCCAGCGGAATGTCCCATCCAGAGGCATCTTGGAGGAGCATCCCTCCATAAAAGTTGATGCCCTGCGCCCCGTAGAGGGGAAACTTGTCGAGCGGCACACTTTTTGAGCGGGCGATACCATGGGTATCGGCCATTTCGATGCGTACCCAACGCACACCAGCCGCTCGCAATAACCGTGTCACGGTCGCGATCTCCATAACCGCCTCCTACCATCCCATGACCTCGCCAGTATAGCTGGTTCTCGATCCGACTCGGCAAGAGAACAGGGGAATGGTGCTCTCGGGCTCGTCCCGCAGAGCGCTGCGAAGGCGCCAGAGGACCGAGTGGGCTCATCGCTCTTGCAGTGCGACGCTCCTCTGCTCGAGTCTCCGCGTCTCGTGCATTGACTGGACTTTCGGGGATACGGCGACGTGCGGTCGTGCTCCTTCGCGGGCAGAGGGTCACCAGCGCGAGCGGGATGGGGGAGGATCGCCGGCCACTCGCGCCGAAGAGAAGGGTCGTGGGCGCGAGTGAGGCGAGCACGAGAGCGACGGCGATCGGCAAAAGGTATCGGTCGATACTCGGAATGACGTTGCCCAACCAGTACCCGGCGCGCGTGAAGCCGACCGCCCAGAGCGCCGCCCAGAGCAGGTTGAAGGCGACGAACCGTTGGTACGGCATGCGGCCGATCCCCGCGACGATCGGTGTCCGAGTCCGGACGATGGGTACGAAGCGGGCCAGCGTGACTGCCTTTCCTCCATGAGGGAGGAAAGAGCGCTCAGTTGGTTCGAGAGAGCGCTGCTCGACGAGGCGCGAGTCCCGGTGCTGAAAAAGTGCCCGCCCGACCCGCAAACCGACGGCGTAGCCGGCTCGGTCGCCTGCGACAGCGGCAGCGAAGCAGGCGAGGACGAGCCAGCGGATATGGAGGTAACCCTGAGCAGCGAGCAGCCCAGCTGCGAAGAGGAGAGAGTCACTTGCCAGGAACAACCCGATGAGGAGACCGCTTTCGGTAAACACGACGGCTGCCACACCGAGGAGACCAATGGTGCGGATGAGACTGGCCAAATCGAGGTGAACCATCCTGCGCCCTTTCCCTTCGGCCGGATCGTAGCGGAGGCACCGAGGCTCGTGCTCGGCACTGGTCGTCGAGAAGGGTCGCGACGAAGGCGATGCACATTGCTCGGCAGGGGCCGCGCCAGCAGTAGCCTGCCCGTCTCCGAACCAGACAGAAGGTCTGGTCGCGCGGCGAGCTCGGACCTCACCCTGTGCGATCGCGTTCTCGGAGAGCAGCGTCGTTCTGCGGGCGGACAGACACGGTGCTGCGGCATCTCGTGCAGGCCTGGTTGGCGCGATCTCCTGCGGAATCCGGCGGGTGGAGAGGCGTATCATACGGGACGAGCGGTCGTACCGTAGCGGGAAGGGAGCGGAACGTGGAGATCGAGCGGAGACTCGCGGAACTCGGGATCGAGCTGCCACCGGTGCCGAAGCCAGCGGGCAATTACGTACACGCCGTACGGACCGGAAGCCTGCTCTTTCTAGCGGGCAAGGGGCCGTGGAATCCCGACGGGACAGTTCCGACCGGCAAGGTGGGTCGGGACGTGTCCGTCGAGGAGGCGTATCGCCATGCTCGCTCGGTCGGTCTCGTGCTCCTCGCTGTCCTCAAGCAGGAACTCGGCGATCTCGACCGAGTGAAGCGCATCGTGAAGGTGCTGGGGATGGTGAATGCCGATCCCGACTTCGGTCAGCATCCGGAAGTGATCAATGGGTGCTCGGACCTGTTCGTCGACGTGTTCGGTGAGCGCGGTCGGCATGCCCGCTCGGCGGTGGGGATGGGCTCACTGCCGAGAGGGATCACAGTGGAGATCGAAGCCATCGTCGAGGTCGAGTGAGGGCGCTCAGCTCGTCGCTTCGCGGGAGGCCGAGGACTCCTCCCTCGTACCGTCCTCGGCCTCCTCTTGCGAGACCTGCTCTTCGACCTCTTCGAGCGTGGCTGGCGCTTCCTGGCTCTCGGTACTGACGAGTTGGCGGACGAAGAGGAGTTCGCGCCGGCGCAGGTCCCACAGTCGTTCGAGTTCCAGATCGATTTCGGCGATGCGGCGGATGACCTGCTCGCGCTCGAAGAGCAGCTCCGGCAAGGTTTGCAGCAAACGGCGTCGTTCTTCAGCGAGTTCTTCGATCCGGGCCAGGACCGGAGAGGGGAGGCGGATGCGCTCGAGTTCGAGCCACAGCAGTTCGTCGTTGTCGAACATCGCTACGATCCGATCGAAAGGGAGTCGAGCAACGGTTGCAATCCGAGATCGCGCAGGCGCTCCGGCGGAATCGACCCCTCGGGCGTCCAGCCGCGTACACGGTAGTATGCCCTGATGAGTCTGTCCAGTTCGGCTGGATCGATACCCTCTGGTCCGAGCAGTCGCGGGGGAAGCGTGTCGTCGGAGCGGGTCCAGCCTTGGCGCAGGTTGAAGAGTTTTTTGAGCGTGACGATGCGCTCGCCGGTCCGCTGCAGTTCGTCCGCGTCATAGGAAAGGCCGGTCACGAGCCGGACGAGACTGGCCGCTTCGACGAAGAAATCTTCGAAGCAGTGTCGGAGGAACTTGCAGAGAGGCAGGGCATCGAGGACGGCCGAGCGATCCTCGCTCCGGGCGGTCGCTTGCGCGATCCGCTCGGCCAAAGCCGGGGCGTCTTCGGAGAAATCGATCTCGTAGGCAGACGTTCGGTTGTGACATGCGCCGCGCGGTGTGACCGCAAAACCGAGCGCCATGGCGCGCAACCGTTTGGGGTGGTAACCGGGAAGCTCGAGCCCTTTGACGTGCATCGCCCAGGTCTCACTGCCATGGCCGACGATCGTAGCAGCCCGCCGCGATCCTTCTGCCAGGAGATCGCCGAGCGGCTCGCGGCGCTCACCGATCGCTTCCAGCGTGCGCAAGAGGCTGGCACCATCGCCGAAACGAGGCCACTCGTCCGGTGAGCCCGGCAAGGGGACACCCCGCTCGACGCATTCCATCGCCCAAGCGATCGTGCCCCCAGCGCTGATGGCGTCCATCCCGTAGCGGTCGCAGAGTGCTGCCGCCCGCAGGACGACGTTCGGATCTTCGATACCGCAGAGCGAGCCGAGGGCGAACAGTGTCTCGTACTCGAGTCGCACCGTGGTCGCGGGCCCGTCGTCACTGGTTCGGAAATGATGCTCGCAGCCGACCGTACACGCTGCGCATGCCTGCCGATCGGTCCGGTGTTGGGCAGCGAGTCTCTCTCCGGAGAGCGCCTCAGCCGCGGGGAAGGATCCAGCTTGGAAGTTGCGGGTGGGGAGAACACCGAGCCGACTGAAAAAGGCGAGATTGGCCACCGTACCGAGTTCGCGATACTTGGCGGTCTCAGGGCCGAGACTGCGATTGGCCAACTGGCGCGCCGCTCGATGGACTCCGGCTGGATCAGCGACCGCTGGGAATTTGCCGGTCCCGCGCACGCCGATCGCCTTGATCCGTTTGGCTCCGAGAACGGCTCCTGGCCCGGTACGACCAGCCAGGCGCCCGTCGTTGACGACTGCCGCATAGCGGACGAGTCGCTCACCAGCACGGCCGATCGCGGCCACTCTAATGTCGCGGCCGAGCTCGCTGCGCAGGCTGGCTGCTGTCTCCTCGGGGTCGCGTCCGAGCAGATGTTCGGCCGGAAGCAGGCGAACCTGATCGTCCTCGACGAAGAGGACCGACCAGCGCGGTGCGCGGCCCACGACGACCAGGGCATCGAAGCCGGTCCGGCGCAGGACGAGTGCCAGATAACTGGAGGTGAGGGAATCGCCGATGTAGCCGGTCTGCGGAGACGTCGTCGCGATCGCGAGCTTGCTCGATGTCGTGAGTCCGGTACCGATGAACGGGCCAGCCGCGAGAACGAAGGGATTTTCTGGTGCCAAGGGATCGACCCGCGGTGGCGCGAAGCGCAGGAGAAGCCAGCTGGCGAGCCCGGTACCACCGAGAACAGCTGCACTGACGGCTGGCGGGATGGGAAACGGTTCAGCCGTGCCAGTCGAGACATCGACGAGGAGTGCACGACCGTGGATCGCCTGCATCGTTCAGCCTCCGGCCTGGGCAGCGACGAGGAGGATCTCCCTGGCTGATTCCAATGCCGTCGCGGGGTCGCGCGTGAAGCGACCATCGACGACGAAGACGTAGCCGCGGTTGAGCCAACCGGTCGCGGGATCGATGACAGGGCCAGCGAGTCGAGGACACGCGGCGACGAGTGCGCGGGCGATTTCGGCCAATGTGGTGCCCGCGACTTCCAACGTGCGCTGACCGGCGATGACTGCCGGAAGGCCGTACAGCTCGACCCGATGGCAAGTGGTTTCGCGCGTCATCGTGGAGACGTCGCTCCGATCCTCGTGGCCGCCCACGGGTGGAAGTATGGACCCTCGATCGACCGGTCGCAAGGAGACCGAGTTCTCGGCTGCTGTGGCGAGCGAGTGCGGTCCAGCTATCGGGGAAGCTGATCACGATCGTCCTCTGGTGTCTCCGACCGAGCCGTTTGGCTAGGAGGAACAGTTCACTGGTCAACTACGTCCGGCTGGTGGAGAATGCGGGTAGGGAGTCGGCGCATGAGTGTGGCGACAGGGCGGCGCTGGGTCGATGGAGAGGCCTTCCTCGCTGTGCTCATCTGGGGAGCATCGTTCCCGATCGTCAAACACGGTGTCGATTCGTTCGGTCCGCTCGCTTTCGCAGTCGTTCGGCTGATCGTCGCGATCGCGTGTCTTCTCTTGTGGTTGCGCTGGCGTGGTGAGTCATTGCGGATCGAGCGAGCCGATTGGCCGCGTCTCGCGGTAGCGGGTTTTGGGGCGATGGGGCTCTTCCAGATCGTGTTCCTCGTGGGCATGCGTCATACGACAGCGACGCACAGCGCGCTTTTTCTGAACACGAGCCCGCTCTGGGCGCTCCCGATCTCCTGGCTCGTCGAGCGGCAACGACCTCGCCTCGGGGGGATCGTCGGAGCGGTTCTGGGATTCGCGGGTGTGGTGGCGATGATCGGTCGTCCCGAGGGGGAAGCGCGCGCGACGTTGTGGGGAGATCTCTTGACGCTCGGCGCGGCACTCTGCTGGGTCGGGGTGACGTTGATCCCGCGGCCGCTGGTGCGGCGGTACGGGGCAGTGCCGATCACGGCGTGGATGCTCATTGCGAGCTTGGTCGTGGTGAGCCTCGTCGGGTTCCCGGAAACGATCGAGAGCCTGCGCGAAATACCTGGTTGGGGTGCCTGGGGGGCACTCCTCTATACGGGAATTCTGGCGATGGTGGGGGCGAACGTGTTCTGGCAACGAGCTGTTCAACGGCTCGGGGCTGCCACGACGCTGGTCTACTATTACCTGCAGCCAGGAATCGCGCTAGTACTCGGTGCAGTGTTCGTTGGAGAACGGGTCCGGGTGACGCAAGTCATCGGCATCATGGCAGTGTTCGTGGGTGTCCTGCTCGCCCAGCGGGCAGCGCTCCAGGAGGACGAGCCCCGAATCGCTGCGCCGGCGACCCGCCGTTCACCATGATCTGCGTCAGGGCGAGGGTCAGCACCGCAGGGACTCGCCACGGCTGCTGGAAAGCGAACGGGAAAACGCTCGCTGCGCAGATCCCCGGTGAGGGACCGCTGCAACCGGTGGAAAGCTCCTCGGAGGACGGGAGGACTGCTGTTGGCTCGTCGCGAAGAGTGCGTCAAGCTGGCGCGATGCGGATGAGGCGGTCATCGCCGGCACGTGGGTTCCCGCGGCCGTCACGGTTGCTGGTCAGGAGGTAGATCGCTCCGTCAGGCCCCTCGACGACGGTGCGGAGCCGGCCGAACTCTCCCTGATAGAGCGCCTCGAGCTGGATAGCAGATCGTCCGTCCGGCGCGAGGACGAGGCGCCAAAGCGCTTGACTGCGCAAGCCGGCGAAGAGCAAGTTTCCTTCCCACTGCGGAATGGATCCAGCACGCACGAACGTGGCTCCGCTCGGGGCCCAGGTGGTCTGGCCGCTCTGCGCGACCGGTGGGACGGCGTCGGGTAGCGGACGCCGGACGAGATCGGCGACGACGAAGGGCCAGCCATAGTTTTTCCCGGGTTCGATCAGATTGACCTCGTCATGCGCAGCGAGGCCGAGATCGCCGGTCGGCCCGTGCTCGGTCGCGTAGAGCCGGCCATCGCTTGTCCAGGCCAGGCCCTGCGGGTTGCGATGACCGTAAGACCAGACGGGAGACCCCGGGAAGGGATTGTCCGGTGGGATCGAGCCGTCCGGCTCGAGTCGCAGGATCTTCCCGGCCAGCGAGGCGAGGTCCTGCGCTGCTTCCGGGTCGCGGGCATCACCGGTCGTGACGTAGAGTTTGCCGTCTGGACCGAAAGCGATTCGCCCTCCGTCATGGATAGTGGCCCCAGGAATGCGATCGAGGATCACCTCGGGTTCGACCAACTGATCATCGACGAGTCGATAGCGGACGATCCGATTCCAAAGCTGGTCCGTCTGGTAGGTGTAGTAGAGGTAAACCCAACCCGTACGAGAGAAGTCGGGGTGGAACGCGAGCCCCAAGAGACCGCCTTCACCGACCGCGGCGACCGGTAACGTCAGCGCAGGCTGAGTGCGGAGCTGACCGTTCACGACGAGCCGAACTCGGCCCGGTCGCTCGGTCAACACGAGACGCCCATCGGGGGCGAAGGCCACTTCCCACGGCGCCTCGAGTCCAGTGACGAGCGTCTCGACCCGGAGCGCGACCGGTCCGGTGGGGGATGGTGCACCGGTCGGGCTCGGTGGTGGCGCAGTGACAGTCGTGGGAGACGGTGACGCGGGGCTGGGCGCGAGAACGGGCGACAGTGGGCGCGACGCTGGAGGAGAAGGAGTGGCAGTGGGTGGCCCGCTCTCCCATCGCTGGATACCTACGTTGCAGGCTGGCAGGAGCAGCGAGAAGAGGAGGAGGCTCCGTCGCGTCAGACGCCGCTTGCCGTACGGTGGTCGACCGGAGCGATGCATCGTCGTTCCCTCGCGTCAGACTGCACCGAGATAGCGTAGGGCGATCGCGGTGAGAAGTCGGACCCCGACGGCGAGCGCGTCTTCGTCCAGGTCGAAGCGCGGATGGTGCGGCGGGTAGACGATGCCGCGCTCCGGGTTCGCAACGCCCAGACTGATCATGCAGACCGGGACATGCTGGGCGACGAAGGCGAAGTCTTCCCCAGCCATGAGCGGTTCGCGATCGTAGACACGCTCGGAACCGAGAAGCTCCGTCGCCACTTGACGTGCCAGTGCTGTGAGCGTGGGATCGTTGTACATGGCTGGATACCCGCGGAGGTAAACGGTTTCCGCCTCCGCACGCATGGCGCGGGCGATGCCGCTGGCGAGTTCGGCGATGCGCTGCTCGAGATGATCGCGGACCGCAGGAGAATAGGTGCGGACCGTTCCCTCGAGAACAGCGTGATCAGGAATGATGTTGGTCGCGGTTCCGGCGTGGAATTTGCCGACCGTAACGACGGCAGACTCGAGAGGGTTCGTCTCCCGGCTGACGAGCGTCTGGAGTGCGACGACGATCTGCGCAGCGACCACGATCGGATCGACGGTGGTCTGTGGTTTGGCGGCATGACCGCCGACACCGCGCACCACGATGCGGAAAGTGTCGGCCGCTGCGGTCGCTGGTCCAGGTGACACGGCGACCTCACCCGCGCGGTGAGTGCTGTCGACGTGGAGTGCAAAGGCGGCATCGACTGGCGGATCTTCGAGGATCCCATCGGCGATCATCGCCGCTGCACCGCCGGGTCCTTCCTCGGCAGGCTGGAACATCAGCTTGACCGTGCCAGCGAAGCGATCGCGCAGGCTATTCAGGAGCTCGGCGACACCGAGCAGGATGGTGGTGTGTGCATCGTGACCGCAGGCGTGCATCACTCCGGGGCGAGTCGATCGATACGGTACCTCGTTCTGTTCGTCGATGGGGAGGGCATCCATGTCGGCGCGCAAAAGGACGGTTCTTCCAGGGCCACGCTCACCGCGGATGATGGCCAGCACCCCGTGCCCTCCGGTGGTGGGTCCTGGTTGGATACCAGCTGCCCGGAGAGCTTCGGCTGACATGAAGAGCGGTCGGCCGTCACCACCCAGTCCAGTCCGGTGCTCGATGCCGAGTTCGCGGAGGTGACCAGCGACGAGGCGTGCCGTGTTGGTTTCCTGCAACGAGAGCTCGGGGTGCATGTGGAGATAGCGGCGCGTCTCGCGCAACCAGGCATCGAGTTCCGGAGTCACTCGGATCAGCTCGTCCCAGGTCATCGCCGTCTCCTTCCGATCGTTCGCCTGCCTGATCGTACCACTCGCGAGCGTGCTCGCCGCTATGCCAGGGGTGGTCGCCGTGCCGAGTGCTCCGGGTGAGCGCTGACGGGAGCGTATCAGCAGGGTGATCGGGAGAACGCTCGCTCTCTGACCCAGTCGGTTTCTCTTCGCGGTGCGGGATGAGCGTCTGGCCGAAGACGGAACGCCACCGTCTACCCGCGTGCGACCCGGTCGCCAGTGAGGTCGGCCGCACGACCCTGACTCGAGCGGCAACCAGTCACCTCGATCGCTCGCTGGTTACTGGCGTCGGAGAATGCCGGTGGGTCGTGCTCGCTCCTCGGTCTGCCGGTGCATGCGGAGCGGGTGCCGATGCGCGGGAGCAGGCGCCTCGCTCGTCCGTGGACACGCTCGTCTGCGCTGATGCGAGGCGCTCGCGCGGTGTTGGGCGGAGTGGCGGACGCCGCTGTGCAACGACGGACGAAGAGCAGGTGCGTCGAAACGCGGCCCGCGAGCAGCATCGTCATCGATCCGAGGGCGAGACGCCACGAAGCGCTGGTGCGGAGCCGCGCGGCACATCGTTCGTCTCCCTCATCGGAACGCTGGGCGATCGAGCGAGATCCGGCTGGGGCGAGCACCTTGCCGGTCGTGCCCGGCGACTCTTGTAGCGATCCGGTCGGCGATATCATGACTCGGTCGTGCGGGTGGCCTCCTGGTCGGACGGATCTCCTGGCGACGCGTCCGGACGATGAGTCAGGGAAGGCCGTCGAGCAGGCGAGGTCGCTCGTTGCGCGCCGAAAGCCTGACAATTTTCGTCGATCGCATGGTGCGTTGCGACGCCAAGCTGGCGGTCGGTGGAGCGGCGCGTGGTACGCTGAGATCGGGGTGATCGGACTCGTCTGCTCGATGCTTTCGATCCTGTACGGCGGCCGCATGATCACCGCAGTGCCGGTGCGCCTGTCGTCGCTCTCGTGGGGCGTGGTGTCGATCCTGGCGGAGATCGTCGGACGGGTGGTCCGCGACGATCCGCTCGCCAGGTACTGGCTGGGTGCAGGGAGGCTGTGGTTGCTCGCGGACAGTTCGGCCGCGTTCGTCGCGAGGATGGCAGATTCTTCCGGTCGTAGCGGGGTGTTCGGGGTCTTGCGGTCCTGCGGCGAGCGTCATGGCGCAGCAGGGATGAGGAGGTACCCCGGATGTACATCGGACGTTTTCCCTATGGACGGTATGACCGGCCCCCTCAACCGGACCTCACGCTCGAGGATTTGTGGCGCGTCTACGTGCTGGTCCCGCGGGAGGACGGGTCGGGCAACGAGAACCTGACCGTCGCGGAGATGAGCGATCGCCAGTTCCGCGAGTGGATCGTGGCCAAGGCAGCGCTCCATGGGGTCTCCTTGATTCCTCCGCTGGGGCGGATCGGACTGGAAACGCGGCTCCGCTTGCTCAACTATCTGATTCACCGGGGAGTCCGCATCTATTTGATCGACAAACCGTCCGCCTGACTCCCGATCGATCGTCGAATCAGCTCTGGCTCGGTGGACCGGTAACCGGCGTTCCATCATGGCGCTGAGTCAGCCGGGCGGGTTCGCCATTCGGTGGGCGGCGATACCCGGGGGATGCCCTGTGTGTCGCAGGTGTCGATCAACGAGCGGACTCTGGCCGCTCGGTCGCCTTGCACGTGCTGGCGCTGTGCGGGGCGTTCTGGCCGTTGCTTCGCGATGAGCGCACGTTCGACTCTCCCCGCGAGTACCAGGACTGCCTGGACTTCTGTCCCGCCCGAGCTTCCGACCGACAGGATATCGGCAGCTGGGGTGCCCCTGCGTAGTGTTGGTCATGCGAGAGCGCTGTTCGGGACGAGAGGGAAGGGCGGCGATGGGAATCCTCGAGACGATGCGCGTCAGTCTCTCGGCGCTCACCGCGCAACGCGTGCGGATGGACGTCACGGCGTCGAACTTGGCGAATGTGGATACGACGCGGACACCGCAAGGCGGACCGTATTTGCGGCGGCAGGTCGTTTTCGCGACCGAGCAGCCGAGTCCGTTCGCTCGGCTCGTGCAAACGAGGACGGGGCTGATCGAGACGAACCCGCGCGTGGCACGTGGGGTGCAGGTGGCTGGGATCGTCGTCGATCGCCGTGCGGTGCGGGAAGTCTATGACCCGACTCATCCCGACGCGGACGCCAACGGGATCGTGCGGTATCCGGATATCGATGTGGTGAGCGAGATGACCAACCTGATGGCGGCCACGCGGGCCTACGAGGCCAACGTCACGGTCCTCGATGCCTTGAAGGCGATGGCGATGCGTGCTTTGAGCATCGGGCGTGCCTGAGCCGGTCGGCGGTAAGGGAGGGAGGTCGACGTGAGCATCGCGCCGATTCCACCGATCTCCGCAGCGATCGCGCCGGTCGGGACGGCAGCTGCGTCGCAGCCAGCAACTGGCCCGTCGTTCGGGGTCGTTCTCGAGCGCGCACTCGGTTCCTTGAACCAACAGATCAACGAAGCGGATCGACTGGCACTCGCCTTGGCGGCTGGGGAAGACGTGGATCTTCACGAGGTCATGCTCGCCTTGGAGACAGCGTCGATCGGTTTGCAGGCAGCGCTGCAGATCCGCAACCGGGCATTGGAAGCCTATCGTGAAGTGATGTCGATGCCGATCTGAGGAATCGAAGGGTACAGGCGAGAGCGATGCTGCGGCGGTTCGCTCCGTATTGGGAGAGCGTCAGAGAGCGCTGGGATGGCCTGAGCCAGAACCGGCGCGTGGCGATCGTCGCCGTCGCTCTCGCGGCGCTGTTCACGGTGGCGCTCCTCCTGCTCCTCCAGCCGCCGCAGCAATATGCGCCGCTCTATACGGGCCTTTCGGCCGATGATGCCGCGGCGATCATCGATCAACTCCGTCAACAAGGAGTGCCGTACAGGCTGAGCAACGACGGGACGACGATCAGTGTTCCGGTGGAGCAGGTCGCCAAGCTTCGCCTCGCTTTGGCAGCGCAGGGGCTGCCGAAGAGCGGGACGATCGGCTTCGAACTGTTCGATCGTTCCTCTTTTGGTGTGACCGATTTCCAGCAGCGAGTCAATTACCAGCGGGCACTGGAAGGGGAACTGGCGCGGACCATCAGCCAGCTGGATGGTGTCCGGTCGGCGCGAGTCCATCTGGTCATCCCGGAAGAGTCGCTCTTCAGCGAGCAGCAACAACCGACGACGGCTGCAGTCGTGCTGCAGCTGAAGCCGGGTAACCGGCTGACGGACGAGCAAGTACGCGGGGTGGTGCATCTCGTTTCGGCCTCGGTTCCTGGTCTGCAGCCGGAGCATGTCACCGTGGTCGACGAGAGCGGGAACGCACTCTGGTCGGGTGGTGGAGTCGCTGCTGCTGGTGGCATGAGCGATCACTTGAAAGCCCAGCGTGCCTTCGAGACCGCGATGGCGACCCAGCTCCAGACCATCGTGGCACGCGTGGTGGGAAACAACAACGCGGCGGTGCAGGTCAGCGCGAGCTTCGACTGGGACCAGCGCCAGGTCGATAGCGAGATCTACAGCCCTAACGGGACGCAACCGCAGGTACGGAGCCAGCAGGAACGCGTCCAGACGAGCGAGGGGACGGCGACTGGGCCGATCGGCGTACCGGGAGTCGACAGCAACGTCGATACCTACCAGGAAGGTGCGGCACAACAGAATCAGCAGCGGAGCGAACTCCGGGAGACCACGGTCAACTATGAACTTTCGCGCCAGGTCGAGCGCGTCGTCCAGGCACCGGGCAAAGTGCAGCGGTTGTCGGTGGCGGTGGTACTCAACAGCGCTGCGGTCGATCCAGCGGTGGCCGAACAGGTCCGTGACCTCGTTGCGGCGGCGGCTGGCATCGTCCCGGAGCGAGGCGATCAGGTGACCGTGAGTGTCGTGCCGTTCACGACGGCGACGGCCGAGGAGAGCGCGGCGCAGCCGGCCTTGATGGATCGGTTGCTGGAGGCGGCGCGGCTCGGTGCGATCGTCCTGATCCCGCTGCTCGCGTTGCTCATCGCGTGGCGGGTCCTCGCCGCGCAGCGGTCAGCACTGCCTCCGGTCCCGCGCTACGAGGTGGCGACTGAGGTCTTGCCGGGCGCGGTGGTGGGTGCGGCTGCGCCGTCCGCGACAGGCGGTGGAGTGGCCGGCTTGCCTGGCCAGGCCGAGGCAGCACTGAAACCGCCGAGCGGGCCTCCGCCGACACTGCGGGAATTGCAGGAGTTGGCGAAGAAGGATCCGGCGACGGTCGCACACGTGGTCCGGGCCTGGTTGAACGAGGAGTGAAACGGCGATGACGGCGCAACCGTCTCTCCGCCAAGCGAACCAGGCGCAGCCGCTCAAGGGGGCGGCAAAGGCAGCGGCACTGCTCATGGCGTTGGGGCCCGACTTCTCCGCCAAGGTGCTGCAGCACCTGCAAGAGCACGAGATCGAGGCGATCACCGTGAAGGTGGCGACGATGCCTCGCCTGAGCGAGGAGGAGGTCCGTCAAGTCCTCGACGAGGCGCACGAAATGGCAGTCGTCCACCGGTATCTCGCAGTCGGCGGGATCGAATACGCGCGGGAGATGCTAGCCCGAGCGATGGGACTGGAACGGGCGAACGCGCTGATCGATCGTGTGGTGACGATGAATCCACCGGCACCGTTCGAGTTCCTGCGCAAGTCGGATCCGCGCCAAATGGCGATGTTTCTCCAGAACGAACATCCGCAGACGATCGCCTTGATCCTGTCGCATCTGCCGCCTGTGCAGGCGGCCGCGGTGATCAGTCATCTCAACGAGGACTTGCAAGCTGAGGTCGCGCGGCGCATCGCGACGATCGATCGTACCCCCGCGGAGATCGTCAAGCGGGTCGAAGAGATCATGCGGCGGCGGATGTCCTCTCTCCTCACGCAGGATTCGCGGACCGTCGGTGGTGTCGCTCACCTGGTCGCGATCTTGAGCAAGGTCGATCGCAGTACCGAGAAGCACATTCTGGAGCGCTTGACCGAAGTCGATCCGATGCTGGCCGAAGAGGTCCGCAAGCTGATGTTCACCTTCGACGATTTGATCCTCCTGGACGATCGCTCGCTGCAACGCGTGCTGCGCGAAGTGGACATGCGCGATCTGGCATTGGCCCTGAAGGCAGCACGCGACGAACTCAAGGAGAAGATTTTCCGCAACATGTCGCAGCGGGCAGCCGAACTGTTGCGCGAGGAGATCAGCTACCTGGGGCCAGTGCGCATCCGGGCGGTCGAGGAAGCGCAGCAGCGGATCGTTTCGATCGTGCGGCGACTCGAGGAGGCGGAAGAGATCGTGATCTCGCGAGGCGAGGAGGCGATCCTTGGCTAGCGCTCGGGTGGTCAAGCGTCGCGAAGCATCGACTGCGGGCGATACGCTGGTCGTCCCGCAGCCCTCACTGCACGATCGCGAGCTGGCCGTGCGGCTCCTCGCGGAAGCGGAAGAGCGAGCGGCGGCGATCGTGGCAGCGGCTGAGGAGGAGGCGCGAGCGATCCGAGCTGCGGTGGAAGCCGAACTCGAGTCGTTGCAGCAGCAGCTATGGGAGGCTGCACTGGTCGAGGCTCGGCGGCAGGTGGAGGCAGAACTCGCCGCCGAGCAGCGGGAGCTGCTCGGCCAGTTCCGAGCACTGGTGGAGCGCGCGGTGCTGCGGGAGGAAGATATCCGGCAGGCCATGGCACGCGTGCTGGTGGAACTGAGTGTCCTCGTCGCTGAGACGATCCTCCGGCGCGAGATCGAGCGCGATGGGGAGTTGCTCGGTCGGCTCGCGCAGGCGGCACTCGAGCATGCGCCGAGTGCCCCGGTGACGCACCTGATGGTGCATCCCGAAGACGTGGAGCGAGCGCGCGAGTGGTTAGCGCGGGCATGGAACGGGCGCCCGCCGGTCGAGGTGGTCGGTGACCCGCACGTCGATCGCGGCAGCTGTGTCCTCGGAACACCGGTCGGCTTCGTCGATGCGCGGATTTCGACGCAGCTCGAGGCAGTGCGACGCGCCCTCTCGGAGGTGGCCGATGACCTTTGAAACGGTACTCGACCATTTCCGCGACCGCTTGCGCGACTTCCAGCCGATCCGGCGCGAGGGGCGCGTCGTCCGCGGCATCGGGTTGACGGTCGAGGCGATCGGACTGGATCTGGAGATCGGGGACCTGTGCCACATCTTCCCCAGTCTCGCCGAAGAGGGACGGTTAGCGGCTGAAGTCGTCGGTTTCCATGACGAGCGGCTGGTGCTGGTTCCGCTCGCGGAACTGCGCGGGGTGCGACATGGCAGCCGGGTCGTTCGAGCACCCGAAGCCTTGCACGTGCCGGTCGGGCCCGAACTCCTGGGGCGCGTGATCGACGGGCTCGGTCGACCGATCGACGGCAAGGGTCCGCTGCGCTGTCGGCGGCGCTTGCGGATCGGTGGTGCACCGCCGAGTCCCTTGCAGCGGGCACCGATCCGCGACATCTTGCCGACGGGCGTCCGGACGATCGACGCACTCTTGACGTGCGGGCGCGGGCAGCGCCTCGGCATCTTCGCTGGCTCAGGCGTCGGGAAGAGCACGCTCCTCGGCATGATCAGCCGCAACGCGGTGTGCGACGTGCGGGTGATCGCCCTGATCGGCGAACGAGGACGAGAGGTTCAGGAGTTCATCGAGCGAGACCTCGGCCCTGCCGGGCTGGAGCGAGCCGTCGTCGTGGTCTCCACCTCGGATCAACCAGCCTTGATGCGCATCAAGGCAGCCTGGACGGCGACCCTGATCGCCGAGTACTTCCGCGACTGTGGCACGAGCGTAGTGCTGATGATGGATTCGGTGACACGTTTGGCGATGGCGCAACGGGAGGTCGGGCTGGCTGCTGGTGAGCCACCGGCCACGCGTGGCTACCCGCCCTCGGTTTTCGCCCTGTTGCCGCGGCTGCTGGAGCGGGCGGGCAATGCCGAACAGGGCAGCATCACGGCCTTCTATACCGTGCTGGTCGAGGGTGACGACCTCAACGAACCGATCAGCGATACCGTACGGGGCATCCTGGACGGTCACATCGTGCTCGCACGCACGCTCGCCGATCGTGGGCACTATCCGGCGATCGATGTCCTGGCCAGCGTGAGCCGGCTCATGCCGATCCTGGTCACACCAGAACATCGAGCGCTGGCGAGCGAGGTCCGCGAGCTCTTGGCCGCCTACGAGAGCGCGCGGGACTTGATCGATATCGGTGCCTATGTCCACGGAACGAACCCGACCGTCGATCGAGCGCTCGGTCTCATGCCGGAGATCCGGGGCTTCCTGCAGCAGAAACCGGAAGAGCGCGCGACTTTCGCCGAGACCATCGCCTGGTTGGAGCGACTGCTGCGGGGAGAACGGATCGCAGCGGCAACGAGCGCAGTCTGAGGAGGTGAGGTCGCGTGGTGCGATTGCTGCGGCAACGAGCCCAGCGAATGGAGCGCTTACTCGAGCACCGGCAGAGCCTGGTCGAGGAGGCGCAGCGGCAGCTGGCCGAGCAGCAGCGGTGGGTGGCAGCCTGCGAGGCAGTCCTGGCACAGCTCGCGGCATCGCAGCGCGCGCTGGCGGCCGGGCTGGCGCAGCTGGCCAACCGCGCGGTGGACGCTGAGGTGCTGGCTGGCGCGGAAAGGTACGAATCCTGGCTCGAGCGGCGGCGCGCGGAGGAGGAAGCGCGACTCGAACAGGCCAAGCGCCAAGCGGAATTAGCTCGTGCCAGGTTGATCGCCCAGCGGCGAGAGACCAAGAAGCTGGAGCTGGTGCGGGCGCGTTGGTTGAGCGAAGCGCAGCGGCTCGAGCGAGCCGCTGAAGCGGCGCTCCTGGACGAGCTCGCGACGGTACGGGCCGCCCGGCGCCTGCTGACCGACGAGCGGACCAGGTGAGGAGCGGGTCGTGGCGGGTCTGACGATTCCACCCGAAATCATCGCCAGCATGCCGGTCCGCTTCGGTATCCGCTCGCCGCAGCTGAGTGGCTCGTCCGGAGCGAGCAGCCAGTTTTGGGCGCTCTTGGCCCAGCGCGGTGTCGTCCCCGCTGCGTCTCCGGCGACCGGCGATCCACTGGCGCAGTTGCGCGGTACCTGGCCAGTGAGCGGCACGGTGACGTCGACCTACGGACCGCGGTCGCTGCTGCCGGGTGAGACGTTCCATTCGGGGATCGATATCGCGGTTCCCGAGGGGACGCCAGTGCGCGCGACGGGCGATGGTACCGTGCGCTTCGTCGGGAACACGGACGGGTATGGGTTGCGGATCGAAGTCGATCACGGGAACGGCGTGACGACGCTCTATGCGCATCTCAGTGCGGCTGACGTGCGGCCCGGGCAGCGAGTGCAGCGTGGCCAGGTGATCGGCAAGTCCGGCAACACCGGTCTTTCGACCGGGCCGCACCTGCACTACGAGATCCGGCAGAACGGGCGCACGGTCGATCCCTGGCCGCTGCTGCGTGCTGCGCCGACCGGATCGGCACAAGGGATCGCGCGGATCTTGGCTCTTCCCTATGGTCAGGCGATCGTCCAGGCGGCGCAGCGGTACGGGTTGGATCCTGCGCTGCTCGCGGCGATGGTCAAGATCGAGAGCGGTTTCGATCCGCGGGCCGTTTCGCCAGCGGGAGCCAAGGGACTGCTCCAGCTGATGGACACGACCGCCGCGATGCTCGGGGTGCGCGATCCTTTCGACCCGACGCAAAACCTGGACGGTGGTGCCCGCTACTTCCGCCAACTCTTGGAGCGGTTCGGCGGCGATGTCGCGCTCGCGCTGGCCGCGTACAACGCCGGACCGGGGGCAGTCGAGCGCGCAGGCGGGATTCCGCCCTATCCGGAGACGCAGCGGTACGTGAACGCGGTGCTCGCGACCTGGCGCGCATTGGGCGGCACAGGATGAGAGGTGCACGATGGCTGGAACGATCGATCCGATCGGTGTGTTGGCACGGACGCTCGATGCGCTCGCCTTGCGGCAGCAGGTGACGGCGAGCAACGTCGCCAATGCCGAAACCCCCGGATTCCGTGGTCAAGCGGTCCGGTTCGAGGACGTTCTCCAGGCGATGTTGAACGGCTCGTTCACCCGCTTGCCCTTGGTGCGGACCGATCCACGGCACATCGCCACGACACCGAGTTCGCCCAGTGCCCTGCGGCCGGAAGTCGTCGCGCTCACCGGCACGCGCTATCGACCGGACGGCAACAATGTGGACATCGAACGCGAGATGGGTCTCCTGGCGGAGACGACGCTCCGCTACAGCGCGGTGAGCGAAGTCCTGGCGCGGCGCCTGGCCATGCTGCGGGCCATGGCGAGCGGTGGTCAGGGTAGCTGAGTGCCTCGAGCGGGGAGGTGCGGTGATGGTCTTGCCGGTCGAGTCGACACTGAGCGGGGTGCACGAGCGAGCTGGCCCACAACGCAGCGAGCTCGGCGGCGATGCGCAGGCCTTCTTGGCGATCCTCGCGGCGCTGCTCGGACTGATGCCGGCTGGGGGAGAAGCGCCGGGGAACGGGACGATGCCCGGCGAGGCGAGCGCGGCCGAGGGCAGGACGCGCGAACCGGCGCACCGGTCAGAAGAGTCGGTTACGCCGGACATCGTTCCGCTCGGTGTGGCGCAGGCTGGGCTGGCGCTGGCCGGAGCAACGAGCTCGGACGGGCAGCTGGGGGGTCAGCCCACGGGAGAGCGGCTCTCCGCTGCGCTCTCGGCGGAGACCGTCTTGGATGCTGGGACGATGTCGGCCGGGCTCGGTGTCCTGACCGGGCTCGTCGGCACGCCGCTGGCCGACGATCCCCAGCCGAGTGCGATGATCGATCAGGCAGGAGCTGCTCCACCGTCAGCGAGTCCGCTCGAGGGCCCGGCAGCCGGTTGGGCGGCAGCGTTGGGTGTACCGTCGAGCGGAGCAGGACGAGCGGTCGATGGCGGAACCCAGACTGGACAGCAACATGTCGTGAGCGATGGCCTCCTGGGGCACTCTGCTCGGAGCGCGGGCAAACTCGTCGCGGTCGACGAGGCTGGCCGGGTTGCCGCGCAGCGGATCGTGCTGGGGAACGAACCGGCGCGAGGAGCCGACGCTGCCGGGGCTGCCGCTTATCGAGCCAGCGAGGTAGTCCGGAGCGAACCGGCCGGGGCGCGCGTCTGGGTCGAGGGGCAGGAGTCGGATAGTCGAGGCTCGGAGCTGACGGTATCGGCCGCGCGGCGCGGGCGGAGCGACGACCGGCCGGCGCTCGTGGGAGCCCTCCTGGTCAGCGACACCGGTGGCAGCCGACCGGGTATGGCTGGGCCGGTCCTGACTGGCGAGGAAGCGGCAGCGAGCGCGGTCGGTCAGGTACAGGAACGTGTGGCGCAGGCGATCGCGCATGGTACGCGGCAGATCCGCGTCCGGTTGGAGCCGCCTGATCTGGGAGTGGTCGACGTGCGTATCCGCGAGTCGGCGGGGCGGCTGGAGGTGACGCTGGCGGCCAGCCAGCCGGAGGTGCGGCAGGCGCTGGAAGCCGGACGGGAGAGCCTCCGCGCGTTCCTCGCGGCCGGAGGGCTCACGGTGCAGCGGGTGGAGGTGCAGCCGCTGGCGACGGCGAGTGGGCAGCACGGGATCGGCGGTGGTCAATCCGGAATGGGCTGGCCGGGCGGACACCAGGGAACCTCGAGCGATCCCGGTTGGGGACGTCCCGATCGGACAGTTCTGGACCAGCGACTGCTGGAAGGGGGCTCTCGACGACGCGCGCTCGAGGAGTCGGAGTCGAGCGGTCTCGTGGACACGTGGGCTTGAGCAGCGAGGTGGAGCGATGAGCGTCGGCAGTGTGAGCGACTCGATCGGTCCGTTCGGTACGAACCCAGTATCGGCCGGTAGCGGTGCGGGGCCCGGTGGTCGATTGGACAAGCAGGCGTTCCTGATGCTCCTGGTGGCTCAGCTCAAGAACCAGGACCCGATGAATCCGATGCAGGACCGGGAGTTCATCGCGCAGCTCGCCCAGCTGAACACGCTGGAACAGCTGCAGCAGTTGAACGAGACGGTGACGGCGATGGCGCAGCATGCGGCGCTTGGACAGGTGGCTGGGTATCTGGGCCGAGTGGTGAGTGGTCTGGACCGGACGAGCGGCGCGCTGGTGACCGGCACCGTGGTGCGTGTGACCATCCTGGACGGTGTCGCGGTGCTCGAGCTCTCCGGTGGGCAGCGAATCGACGTGCGCGACGTGGTCAGCATCGAGGTAGCCGAAGGTGATCCGGGTAACGGAGCGTGAGCAAGTGAGCGCGGGGCGGGGGCCCGCGGCGCTCGCGGACTCGAGCAGGACGGAAAACGGCCGATAAGAAGAATGACGAAGGAGGACGAGCCATGATGCGATCGATGTTCTCGGCGATCTCCGGCTTGCGGGCGCACCAGACCTGGATGGACGTGATCGGCAACAACATCGCCAACGTCAACACCACCGGTTTCAAAGTCGGTCGCGTGCGCTTTACCGACATCCTGAGCCAGCTCGTGCGCGGGGCGAGCGGGCCGACCGAGACGCGAGGCGGGATCAATCCGCTGCAGATCGGCTTGGGCGCGGTGGTCAGCGCGGTGGATACGATCCACACGCAAGGTGCCTTGCAGCTGACCGGCAAGCCGAGCGACCTGGCGATCCAGGGGGACGGGTTCTTCGTGGTGAGCGATGGCTCGCAGACGTTGTACACGCGGGACGGGGCCTTCGATATCGGTTCGGACTTGCGCCTGGTCAACCCCTCGAACGGCTTCTACGTGCTCGGCTGGCAAGCGGACGCCAACGGCAATGTCGACACAGCCGGTCCAGTGGGACCGATCACCATCCCGATCGGCCAACAACTCGATGCCGTCCCCACGACGCAGATTACGGTGCAGGGGAACCTGGACGCGAACCAGGACACTGCCGCGGCGACGCCACACTACGTGACGAAAGTGAGCATCACCGATTCGTTGGGTAAGCGACACGAGTTCTACATCCTTTTCGAGAAGACCGCGGCCAATACCTGGAACTACACGGTGCAAGAGGATGACCCGAGGACGAGCGCGACCGAAGATGATACGGAGTTCACGCTCGGTGGTACGACGTCCGGGACGCTCGTTTTCGATCCGGACGGAAATCTCGATCTCGCCGCCTCGACCATCGGTGCAGTGGATCTCGATGCGACTGCTGGCGGCGCGAGTTCGATCACGGTCACGCCGGACTTTTCGCGCCTGACGCAGCTTGCGGCACCGTATTCGGCGAACGCGGCGGCCAACGGTGCGCCGGCTGGCTCGCTGACCACCTTCACGGTGAGCCAGTCCGGCCAGGTGCTGGGGATCTATTCGAATGGGGTCACCAAGGTGATCGGGCAGATCGCGCTGGCCCTCTTCACCAATCCGGGTGGGCTGATGAAAGTGGGTGGCAACGCCTATCTGCCGACGGTCAACTCGGGCGAGCCGATCGTCGGGCCGGCCGATTCCGGGGGGCGCGGCAAGATCGCCAGCGGCTATCTCGAGATGTCCAACGTCGACCTGGCACAGGAGTTCACCAGCATGATCATGGCCCAGCGCGGCTTCCAGGCGAACTCGCGGGTGATCACCACGAGCGACGAGGTGCTCCAAGAGTTGGTCAACCTGCGGCGCTGATGCTGGGACAGCCGGGCGCGAGCGAAGCGCCTCTGCTCGGGGGCGGGCGCTTCCGCTGATGCGTCGCGGGAGGGGAGGTCGGGTCGGTGCGCTGGACAGGTGGGGTGGTCGCGCTGCTTGCGGGCTCGCTCGCGCTGGCGGCAGCTGGCGGCGCACTGGTCTACGTGCCGGCGACCGGTGCGGCCGAGGTGACGATCACCGTTGCCGGCACGAGCGACGGGACGGGCAGCTGCAGTGGCAGCGGGACGACGCGCAGCTGCCCGACGTTGCGCGCGGCGGTCATCCTCGCGAACTCGCTGAGCGACCCGGTCACCATCCAGCTGCAGGACGGACGCTATGAACTGTCCATTCCACCGGCGACGGATGACACGGCCGAGAGTGGCGACTTGGACGTGACCAAGCGCGGCGGCGCCTTGCGCGTGCTCGGGAGAAGCGAGACGACCATCGTCGGCGTTTGGCCGGCGGAGGATCAGGCCGACCGGTTGTTCGACGTGGGAGCGGGCACGACACTGATCGTGGAGAAGGTGACGCTCAGCGGCGGTCGGGCAGTGCATGACGATGCCCGCGACCACAAGGGCGGCGCGATCTGGGTGGGTGGCGCGCTCCAGCTGGCTGACGTGACGTTTCAGGAGAACGTGGCTGCCGGTGACGGTGGTGCGGTGTACGTCGCGCCGTCCGGAACCTTGTCCGTGCTGTCCGACCGGAGGGTCGCGTTCGCGCGCAATCGCGCCGGTGATTCGGCGGACGCCGACGAAGCCAACGGCGGTGCGCTAGCGGTCGCGGGTACAGCGGTGCTGGACGGGGTAGCCGTGTTGCACGGCAACGAGGCGACCGGTGCGGGCGGCGCCGTGTGGGTCTCCGGGGGGCGCCTGGTGTTGGGGAGCCGGGTCACGCTCGGCGGCGGCGCGGCGAGCGACGTCAATCGCGCCAGAGACGGCGGTGCCCTGGCGGTCGAGGGCGGCCAGGTGGAACTCCAGGGGACGCTGGTGCGCGGCAATCAGGCCGGCAACGGTACGCCGTCCGACGAGGCTGGTCGCGGCGGTGGCATCTGGGTGGCGCGTGGCCAGGTGACGCTGCGTCAGGTGAAGGTCGTGGCGAACCGGGCGGTCCGCGGCGGGGGAATCGCGTCCGACGAGGGGATCGTAACCCTGTTGGACAGCGAAGTGCGCGAGAATCGGGCCGAGCTGGATGGGGGTGGCATCGCTCTGCTCGGGAAGGGGACGGCGCAGATCGTCGGTGGAACGATCGGTACCAATACGGCGGTGGAAGGTGATGGGGGCGGGATCCTCAACGCGGGGACACTGGCGCTCTCGCGCACGGTCATCGAAGGAAACCGAGCCGAGGCTGGCGCGGGCGGCGGGATCTCGAGCAGTGGGACGCTCGATCTGAGTTCGCCCGAAACGGTGATCGTGCGCGACAACCGTGCTCGACTGGGAGGCGGTCTGGCGAGCACCGGTACCGGTCGCTTGCGCAGTTTGGTGGTGCAGAACAACGCGGCCACCCAAGACGGGGGCGGGATCTGGAACCAGGGAGACCTGCTCCTCGACGGAGCGACCGTCGAGGCGAACCGTTCCGAGGCAGCTGGTGGTGGCATCTACCACACCGGCAGCAAGACGCTGACGCTGCAGGGGAACACCGTGGTGCGCGGTAACCAGGCGGCGCTGGACGGTGGTGGCATCGCCGCGCTGGGCAAGGCGAGCCTGAACGGCGCAACGGTGGTCGGGAACGTGGCTGGTGGGTCGGGTGGAGGGTTGGCGGCGCGCGGCCAGGTCGACCTCCAGCGCGTGCAGTTGATCGACAACCAGGCCACGAACGACGGTGGCGGGCTCGTGGTCGAAGGAACCGCCAAGGTGACGATCGCGGATAGCGCGATCCGACGCAGCAGCGCGGGACAGCTCGGCGGCGGAATCGCCGTGCGATCCGGTGGGCAGCTCACCATGACCGCGAGTTCGGTCACCGAGAACCAGACGGCCTCCTATGGGGGTGGGATCGCCGTATTGGGAGCAGTGGGCCTGACTAACGTGACGGTGAGCACCAATGTGAGTCAACAGCGCGGCGGTGGCCTTTGGGTGGGGCCGCAGGGGACGGCGAGTCTGCAATTCGTGACCGTGGCCGCGAACGCGGCAGCGGCTGGCGGCGCACTGTACAACGATGGAGGTGGGGTCACGCTGCGCGGGACGCTCCTGGCGGCCAGCCCAGGCGGCGGCAATTGCGGCGGGCTGGCACCGAGTTCCCAAGGGAGCAACCTGGAGGATCGTGACAGCTGTGGGTTGCGTGGTGCTGGAGACCTGATCGATACAGATCCCACTTTACAGCCCCTCCGAGTGGATCCGGTCGGCGGCACGCTCTACCATGCACTCGGCCTCGGCTCGCCCGCTCTCGATGCAGCTGGGACGCAGGGATGCCCGAACGAGGACCAGGTTCGTACCAAACGACCACAAGGTCCGGCCTGCGATATCGGAGCCTGGGAGTTGCCGGTTCCGGAGGCGACGCCGCTCCCGACAGTCAGCCCGACCGGTACGCCAGCTGGTACGCCCGGAGCAGGGCCAGGGCCGACGATCACCCCGACTGCCCGACCGGTGTTCGGTCCGGCGACGCCGATCACCGGTCCTGGCCCGACGCCGACTCCGACGATCGGTCTGCCGGCGACCGGGTCGGCCAGGCCGAATCCGGTCGCTCGCACGCTGGGAGTCGGTTTGCTCGTTCTAGGGGTAGCTGGGATGATGGCCGGTGGCGTCGGGCTGATGCGGGGGCGGCGAAGCCATGCTGCGCGCGCGAGGTAGCTCATGCGCTCGGCGGGGCTGGTCCTGCTTCTCGCTGCGGCGGCGTGGGTCCTCGGTGCGGGGATCGGTCTCCTGGCTGGAACGTCGTTGCTCGACGATCCTCGGCTGACCCCGACGGTGCGCCCGCGTGTCGTCGCCGTGACACCGACCGCAACGCCCACGACGGAAGCGAATCCTGTCCCGAACCGTTCGGTGGTTTCACCTCCGAGCGAGCCGATCTCGATCGGCCGTATCCGGATCCCGGCGATCGGGGTGGATGCGCCGGTCGTCCCGAAAGGGTTGGACAGCGAGCGCCGGATGGAGGCCCCGGACCGCCCGGACGAAGTAGCCTGGTACGACTTCACGGCGTTACCCGGGCAAGGCAGCAACGTCGTGCTCGCTGGGCACGTCGATTTTGCCGGTGTGGGACCGGCGGTGTTCTGGGATCTCTGGCGTGTCCGCGTCGGTGACCTGGTCGAGTTGGAGCTAGCGGATGGGCGCGTGAGCCGGTATCGCGTGACGGGGTTGGAAACGGTCGAGGAAAGGCAGGCACCGGTCGAACGGATCGTCGGGCCGACCGGGGAGGAACGGCTGACACTGATCACGTGCGCGGGGAACTACAACCCGGCGACTGGCCGGTACGACCAGCGCTTGATCGTCATCGCGATGCCTCTCGCCAATCGATGAGGCTACCGATTCGTACAGGAGTCCTGTCGCGCTACCGAGCCTCGGGTGATCGAGCGTTCTGTGATACAGCTACCCCGCACTACCTCCGTGGGGATCGACTCGCCTAGTGCACGGTGCGGAGCGAGTTACCTGCTCCCGTGAGCACCGTAAGACCGCTGGAGCAGGTGAACAGCGCGACGTCGCGGCTGCACCGAGCTCCGACGCGGTGGGGCGTGCGAGAAGCTGGCGGTCGCCGCGGAAGATCGACACGTCGAGCGCGCAGACCGAATGCGGAGAATTCGCGACCGTGCGACGCGTCTGGGTCGGGTGGTCGGGGAACTCAGGAGGAAGCGACGCAGCGGCCGCGTTGCCGCCCGGGCGGGCGGGGTGGTCGTGGCGAAGCCGGCGTTGCGAACTCCTGCAGCGTTGCATGAGTGTACGGCACGGTTGCATCACGCGCCGATATGAGACGAGCGGCGGATGCTTGTCGTCGTTTGCCGTGCTCCGGCATGATGGAAAGCGCGAGGGTCGGAGAAAAGGGAAGGAGCGAGGATGAACGAGAAACCGACGCTCGGTCTCGTCGGGTTAGGGAGCCTGGGGCGGGCGTTGGCGCTACGCTTGCTGGACGCGGGATACCGGCTGCTCGTGAACGACCGTCGCTGGGAGGTGGCACAGGCATTGGAACTGCACGGGGCGACAGCGATTCCGACGCCGCTTCTGTTGGCTGAAGAAGTCGACATTTTTCTGACCTGTTTGCCGGGGGACGAGGAACTGTTCGAGGTTTATATCGGTCCAGAGGGGGCGCTCGAGCACTTGCGGCCAGGGGCGACGGTGATCGACCTCAGTACCGCCTCACCGATGATGATGCAACGGATCGATCGAGAGGCGCGGCTGCGCCAGATCGACGTGGTCGATGCGCCGGTCGGAGGGGGGCCAGCTGAGGCCAGCAGCGGCCAGTTGACGCTGATGGTCGGAGCCGAGCCGGCGGTGTTCGAGCGGGTGTTGCCGCTTCTCGGAGCATTGGGGCAAGAGATCTATCTGGTCGGCCTACCCGGCATGGGGAAGGTGGTCAAGCTGATCGACCAGTTGCTCGCCGGGGTGAACTTGGTCGTCATCGGGGAGGCATTGGCGTTAGCAGCCAATGCCGGGGCCGATCTCGCGACCGTCTACGAGGCGCTGCGCTCGAGTACCGGCGGTTGGAAGCTGTGGCGGGACGTGGTGCCGGAACTCTTGCAGGAAAGTGGTGAAGTGGTCTTTCGACTGGAGCTGATCAAGCGCGACATGGAACTCGCGATGCGGCTCGGGAACGACGTGGGATCGCCGGTTCCGATGACAGCGCTCGCCCATCAGTTCTATGTGGCTGCGATGGCGCGGGGTTGGGGGCAGCTCTCGGCATACGAGGTCGCGCGGTTGGTCGGTCGGCTGGCGAATGTGAGCTTCAGCTCGAGCAGCGCGCGTGGCGGCGATCTTCTGGCTGCGGAGTGACGCTCAGGCCGCACCGAGATAGGCGGCTTGAACGCGCGGATCGGCGGCGAGTTCGGCCGCTGGGCCGCTCAAGACGATGCGGCCAGTCTCCAAGACATACCCACGATGTGCCACTTCCAGCGCCATGCGGGCATTCTGTTCGACGAGCAGAATCGTCGTCCCATCGCGATTGAGCCGTTGGATCACCTCGAAGATGCTCTCGACGAGAACCGGAGCGAGTCCCATAGACGGCTCGTCGAGGAGCAGGATGCGTGGCTGCATCATGAGCGCACGACCGATGGCGAGCATCTGTTGCTCACCGCCGGAGAGGGTGCCCCCCGCCTGGTGACGTCGTTCGGCGAGGCGAGGGAAGAGGCTGAAGACGTACTCCTGGCGACGGGCGATCTCGGCGCGGTCGCGCACGGTAAAGGCGCCGAGGCGGAGATTTTCCTCCACGCTGAGGCGCGGGAAGATGCGGCGTCCCTCCGGCACGTGACCGACGCCCAAGGCGACGATCTCGTGCGGCTTGCGATGGGTGAGATCGACATCCTGCAAAAGGATACGTCCGGCGGAGGGGCGGACGAGGCCGGAGATCGCGCGGAGCGTCGAGGTCTTGCCAGCGCCGTTGGCACCGAGGAGGGTGACGATCTCGCCGGACTCGACAGTCAGCGAGATCCCCTTGAGGGCTTGGATCGGCCCGTAATGGACATGGACACGCTGAAGCTCAAGTAGTGGCATGGGGTCGTGCCTCTCCGTCCTGCATCGGCAAGCTCGTTCCGAGTCCGCTGGCAGCCCCGCGCCCGAGGTAGGCCTCGATGACGCGTGGATCGCGACGGACAGCGTCGGGTGGCCCTTCCGCGATCTTTTCCCCGAAGTCGAGCACCGTCACCAGATCGCTGATGTTCATGACGACCTTCATGTCGTGCTCGATCAAGAGAATGGTCAAGCCGCGCTCGTCGCGCAGCCGGCGGATGAGCTGGATCATTTCGTCGGTTTCTTGTGGGTTCATCCCGGCAGTGGGCTCGTCGAGGAGCAGCAACTGCGGTCGGAGCGCGAGGGCGCGGGCGATCTCGAGTCGTCGCTGATCGCCGTACGGCAGGTTGGCCGCCGTGAGGAACTCTTTGCCAGCGAGGCCGACATACGCCAAGAGGTCGCGAGCCTCGCGCTCAGCTGCTCGCTCGGCCTGCCAGTAGCGGGCGGTGCGGACGACGGCATCGATCAACGAGTAGCGGACATGGGGATGCAGGCCGATGAGCACATTGTCGAGAACGGAGAGATGTTTGAAGAGTCGAATATTCTGATAGGTGCGAGCGATACCGAGCTGGGCCACGAGATCGGGGCGGAGTCCGGTGATCGACGATCCGGCGAAGAGGATGTCACCGCCATCGGGCCGGAGGAAGCCGGTGATGCAGTTGAAGAGGGTGGTCTTGCCAGCGCCGTTCGGGCCGATGACACTGTGGATCGAGCGCTCCGTGACCGCCAAGTCGACATCGCGGAGCGCGACGAGACCGCCGAAGCGCTTCGTGAGGTGACGAGTTTCCAACAGGGCCACGAGCTTGCCTCCTCAGCTGCGACCCGGAGCGATCTCGGCTGGGGCGATCTCGCGTGCTTCCTCGACGGCCTCCTCGAGTTCGCGTCGGTGGATGCGCTCGGGGAGGAGTCCGGCTGGTCGGAAGAGCATCATCGCGATCAGGACGATACCATAGACGAGCAGGCGGTATTCCTGGAACTCGCGGAGGAGTTCAGGGATACCGACCAGTGCGAGAGCCCCGACGACGACCCCGGGCAAACTTCCCATGCCGCCGAGTACCAAGAGCGCGACGACGTTGATGCTGACCAAGAGCGAGAAGCTGGCGGGGACGACCGAACCAACGAGCGACGCGAAGAGCGCACCGCTCAATCCTCCGAAGGAGGCACCGATCGCGAATGCCGAAAGTTTCGCAGTGACGCGGTTGATCCCCATGGCTTGAGCGACGAACTCGTCCTCGCGGATCGCGAACCAGGCGCGGCCTAGACGCGAGTCGCGCAGGCGAATGGAGAGGAACCAAGCGAGGAGACAAGAGAGGAGGACCAGGACATAGAACTCTTGGGGGCTGTCGATGCGGAAAGAGCCGATTTCTGGTCGCGCGATGCGGGTGACTCCCTGTGCGCCACCGAGATAGGGCTTGAGCCAATCAGAGAGGACGAGGAGACGGACGATCTCGCCGAACCCGAGTGTGGCGATCGCCAGGTAATCGCCGCGCATGCGCAGGACCGGGAGGCCGACCAGCAGACCGGCCAAGACCGTGAGCAGGATCGCGATCGGTAGTGCGACCCAGAAATCGAGCGTGAAGCGCTGCCCGATCTCCGGAGAGGTCAGTACGGCCATGGTATACGCGCCGACCGCGAAGAACGCCACGTAGCCCAGATCGAGGAGACCGGCGAAGCCGAGCACGAGGTTCAGCCCGAGGCCCATGAGGATGTAGAAGCCGACGAAATCGGCCACGTTGCTGAGGAAAAGTCCGGCCCAGAGGGGAACGCTGGCCAGGAGGAGGATCACCACTAAGCGTGTCAGCGGGACTCGGATCGGTGACGGGACGCGTTCGACGAGCCGCCTGGCTCCTGCCCGGCCGGGGAGCGCCCAGCGGAGAGCGAACAGGAGAAAAAAGAGCGTGAAGACGATCACGGCGCCGATCACGCTGAGTCCGGCTGGTCCATAGAGGAAGCTGACGAGTCGGCTCGGCAGGATGGGACCGAGCACGTCGCGCAGCAGACCGAGCAGGAGCGTCGCCAGAGTGGCAGAGACGCTGACACGTCCCCAGGGAGCAGGAGCAGCACCGACTACGCCCGAGATGATGCCGGCGACAGCGGCGATCAGGAGCATCCGAAGAACACCGGCAAGCGAGACGCCAGCACCGAAGGTCAGAACGCGGGCGAGTTCGGGTGTCGCGTTCAGGAAGATCTGGCGCAGATTGAACTGCGTCACGATCAACGCCAGGACGAGGACGAGCAGACCAGTGGTAAGTGCGGAGAGCGCTCCCCAAGCGACGCGCTGGAGAGAGCCGGCGTAACGACGCCCCGTGGCGTGCGCGACCAGGGCGAAGAGGGCAACGAGCAAGGCGTAGCTGAAGGTGACGGTTTCCCCGATGAGCCGGCGCTGGGCAAAGGCGGGAATCAAACCGACCAAACTGAGGTGCCAGACGGCGAGACCGCCGACAAGGCCGATGAAGAGGGCACGCCGGAGTGCTGCCAGGCTCATACCCGTTCCTCCCCACCCAGCCGCTCACCGAGGATGCCAGTCGGCCGGAAAATGAGGATCAAGACGAGAATCGTGAACGCGATCACGTCCTTGAGCTGGTGCGCGGCGCGGATGCCGTAGCCGTCGAAGAAGAGGCTCGGCCCGACGGATTCGATGACGCCGAGCACCAGACCACCGATGGCTGCACCGGGGAGGTTACCGATGCCCCCGAGCACCGCAGCCGTGAACGCCTTGATACCGGGCAGGAAGCCCATGAAGAACTGGACTTGGATGAAGACGAGCGCGTACAGGACGCCCGCGATACCAGCCATGAAGCCGCCGACGGCGAAGGTCGTGACGATGGCGCGATCGACGTCGATGCCCATGAGCGCAGCTGCTTCGCGATCCTCGGCGACCGCGCGGATGGCCAATCCAGCTCTGGTCCGCTGCAAGAACAGCACGAGCAACAAGAGCGTGATCGCGACGCCGACGAAGACGGCGATCTGGGTCTTCTGGAAGACCCAGAGCTTGCCCTGGAGGACAGGGATAGCTGGGTAAGCGCGCACGCCCGAGCCGAAGAGTCCGCGGAAGGTGTATTGGAGGAAGAAGGAGGCGCCGACCGCGGTGATCAGCGGCACGAGGCGGGGAGCGCCGCGGAGCGGGCGATAGGCGATGCGCTCGACGAGGACTGCGATGGTCATGGAGACGAGGCCGCTGAAGAGGAGCATGGCGATGAGACTGATCCACGGGTGAGCCTTGAGGAAGCCGCTGCGGTTCAGGTAGTCGGCGAGGAAGAAGGTGGTCATGGCACCACTCATGAAGACCTCGCCGTGCGCGAAATTGATCATGCGCAGGACGCCATAGACCATAGTGTAGCCGAGGGCGATCAGGGCGTAGATCGAACCCTGAGCGACACCGAAGACGATGAAATCGCGCCACTGGGCAGCCGTGTAGTGCCCGGCTCGCAGCGTCAAAACGGAGCCGACGAAGACGATGCCGAGCAGAACAGCCCCGATCGTCCAGACGATGAGCTGGGATGCCTCGAGCCGGCGACTACTGAGGAACGAGCGCGGTGTCGCGATGGCCACTATCTGCTCCTCGCTCCGTTCAGCTTCCTGTTACAGGAAGAGCGCCGGGTCGGGCTCATCCCGACCCGGCGCCGACTTGCCCGAGTTACTCATGGATAGATCTTGCGGATGGCGCTGTCCGGCCAGTTGGCCGTATCGGTGCTGAAGACTTCGTAGACGGCGATCTTGGGATCGGCGCAGTCGCCGTTCGGGTCACAGGTCAGGTTCCCAGTCAGACCAGCGAAGTTCTTGGTCTGATACAGCGCGTCGCGGAGCGCCTTGCGCGGGATGTAGAGCGTTCCGTCCGGTGCCTGGACGGCCACCTTCTTGATCGCTTCCACGATCATCATGGTCGCGTCGTAGGCATGGGCGTGGAAGCCCGCGACCGGCTTGGTGCCGTACTTCTGTTGATACTTTTGGACGAATTCCTGGTACTTGGGGCCGAGGACGGTCAGATCCGGACCGCTGAGATACATGCCGACAGCGGCCTGGCCAGCGTTTTGCACGGTCTGGGGCTCGAGCAGGCCGTCAGCGCTCATCAGCTTGACGTTCTCCAGCCCGCTGATCTCCTTGGCCTGGATCGTGATGAAGGAGCCAGCCGGGTTGAAGATCGGATAGTAGATCAGCTCGGGTTGCTGGGTGGCGATGCGGGTGAGGACCGGGCGCATATCGGTGTCGTCCGGGCTGATGGCCTCCTGGGCGACGACCGTTCCCCCGAGCTTCTGGACGTTCTCAGCGAAGACGTTGGCCAGCTGCTCAGCGTAGAGGCTGCCGTCGTGGATCGTCGCGACCCGCTTGAGGCCGAGCTTGTTCACGACGAATTCGGCAGCTACTCGACCCTGGACCTTGTCGTTATGGGCGACGCGGAGGTAGGCCTCGACGTGCTTGGCTGGATCGGTGAGATCCGGTGCGGTGTTGGACGGTGAGACCATCACCAGGCCAGCCTGGTCGATGATCGGGGCGCCGACGCGAGCCTCGGAGGAGCAGGAGGAACCGACGATCGCGACGATGCGTGGATTCGCAGCGAGACGAGTCGCGGCAGCCTGCCCGCCCTCCGGATTGCAGCCGGAGTCCTCGCCGACGAGCTCGATCTTGTGGCCGAGGAGTTGCCCACCGAGATCATCGATGGCGATTTCGATTCCTCGCTTGGAGTCCTCGCCGAGTTGGGCCGTGCCGCCGGAGACGGTCAGCATCCAAGCCAGGACGATCGGTTCACCCGGCTTGATCTCGAGGACACCGATCGGATCGGTGGGCTTGGTCACCTGGGCTTGGGGCGTAGGCTGTGCCGCTGGAGTCGGTGAGGCGGCCGGAGCAGCCGCTGGCGTCGGGCTGGGCTGGGCAGCGGGAGCGGGAGTCGGTGTCGGCTCCGCTCGCTGGCAGGCGGCGAGAACGAACACCAGTGAGAGCAGCACCATGGTGAACAGTCGTGCCGGTCGTTGCATCGATCCTCCTCCTCGACAGTCCGACCAAAACACGCAACACCCGGACATGCCGAAAGCGGCGTCCGTGTAGACACATTCTCACACAGATCTGGTCGCGTCGTCAAGCGGTCATCCTGTTCACGGTGCAGGGTGGCCGGTGCCTTCGCGTCGACACGGTGCACCAAGCGGAAAGATCGGCACGATGCGACGCAGTCGCCGAACTGCGTCAGGGTGGCCGGAGAATTCTCCTGCGGTGAAGGACTCGGTGTCGTCAGGGCCACAACGAGCGTGCCCTGCCCGAACCGTCGCGGCACAGCGCGGCGTTGGGGCGCGGGCAGACGCCATCCGCGTGACAGCCCGAGCAGAGGCTCGCCGCGCCGATCGTCGTCGGTGACGTCCATGACCGTCTGGCGGACACAGTGCGGGGGCGAAGAGTGCGAGCGGGTCGAGCGTTCCGTGACCGCTGCGATCCAAATGTGCGCTGGCTGGGAGATCGACAGCACAGGGAAACTCGCATCGGATACAGGGCGTAGGGATCGAGTGAGACAGAAAACCGCTGCGAAGTCTTGACACCCGTTCGCTCTGCACATTACAGTGAAGCCGTACCCCGGTTGAGTATCGCGGAGGAGGAGCGATGACTTCGGTTGCGCAGCTGGATGACGTCACTCGCCGCGATCTGGTCGAGCGCCTGCGTCGTATCGAAGGACAAGCGCGGGGGATCG
>NZ_JBRBZA010000029.1:0-23348 GCF_053493975.1 Thermomicrobium sp. | reverse complement strand
CTGAGCGGCTCGACACGCACGAGCGGGGAGCAGTCGTGCCGCTCCCCGCTCGCATTCTTCGGGCACTGGGCACCCACTCTACCAACGCGCACGGCCGACTTCGTAATGGATATTGCGGGCCTCGAAGAAGTTGACGATTTCCGGCACGTCGACCTGCGCGACCATCCAGCGTAACGGATTCGATTCCCCGAAAGCGATCGGCAACCCCAGTTCCTCCAACCGTCGATCAGCGATGTAGCGCACGTACCGGTTGAGCGCATCAGCATCGAGACCGATGAGCGGCTCTGGTAGCACCGCCCGGTTGTACGCTTCTTCCAGCTCGACCGCACGTAGGATGAGCTCCCGCAGCTCGTGACCGAACGCCGCGCTCAAGATCTCCGGGTGCTCCTCCAGGATCGTCGTGATCAAGTGGACCCCGAACGAGAGATGGAGCGACTCGTCCTTCAGAACCCAATCGACGATGGTGCATAGACCACGCAAAAGGTTCCGCTGGCGGAACGCCAGGGCCAGCGCGAAGCCGGAGTAGAAGAAGATTCCCTCCAAGATCACGAAGTAGCCGACGAGGTTGCGGACGAGTCGCTGCAGTCCCTCGACGCGCTCGATGTCAGGGGCAACGAGCCACTGCTCGGTCAACTGGCGCTGGAACGTCTCCTTCGCCGCGACGGCGGGATGCTCCACATGCAAGCCGAACACCCGCTTCCGGTCCACCGGCAGCGTCTTGATGACGTACTCGAACGCCATGACGTGGTTCGCTTCTTCCCACGCCTGTCGTGCCAAATAGAGCCGGGCTTCCGGGGCCGTCACCACCCGATAGAGACTGAGCAGCAGGTTGGTCGTGACCAGCGACTCCATCGGGTTGAAGAAACCCAGGAACATCTCCACGGCTCGCCGCTCTTCCTCGCTCAAGCGCTCGTGCCAGTCGCGCACGTCGTCGTGGAGCGGTATTTCTTCCGGGAACCAGGTGTTGTGCTTGGCTTGTTGGACATGCGCGTAGGCCCACGGGTGACTCAGCGGGAAGAGCTCCACCGCAGCCATCGGATCGCCTCCGAGCAATCGGCGCGCCATTCCGGTCCCTCCTCGTCCTTCACTGGCAACTTTCGCACGAACCATCGAGACGACAGCTCGCGAGATCGCTCGCCAGCACCTCGCGCTCGGCGAGCTGCACCCATTGCGGGCGACGCCGCGCCTTGTTGACGGCGACCGTGGATTGCTCGATCTCCATGCGTGGACGAACGAAGCAGTAGTAGGTGCTCTTGAGCCCTTTGCGCCAGGCTGCGAGATAGACCGCGCTCAGTTGCCCCGGCCGATCAGCCGCATGGTAGAGATTGCGACTGACCCCCATGTCCACCCACTTCTGAACGCGCGCCGCCACTTCGATGTACGCCTCCGCCGGCACTTGATAGGCGGTCGGGAAGCGCGCGACGAGGTCGGGTGGGCAACCCGGAACCGCTCGCAAGTCCCCACGCGCTGCCACGAGATCGGGCAACAACTGCTCCCAGAGACCCCGACGCCGGAGTTCATCCACGAGAATGGGGTTGACTTCCAGGAACTTCCCGGAGAGCGTCTGCCGACTGAAGACGTTCGCATAGTACGGATCGAGACTCGGGGTGGTCCCTGCCAGTAAAGCGATCGTCGCGGTGGGTGCCACCGCCATCACGGCACCATTGCGCAGGCCGCGCCGCACACGCTGGCGAAGCGGTTCCCAGTCCAGTCGCCGGCTGCGGTCCACCTCCACTGGGAAGCCACGAGCGGCTGCGAGTTCATCCAGGGTATCGATCGGGAGCACACCAGCTGCCCAGCGGGAGGAGGCGAAGGTGGGAAATGCGCCTCGCTCCTCGGCCAGTGCGCAACTGGCCATGATGGCGTGATAGCTGAGGAACTCGGCAATGCGGTCCGCCAGCTCCGCCGCTGCTGGCTCGGCGTACGACAGCCCGCGGCGAGCCAAGAGCTCGGCGAAGCCCATCAGGCCGAGCCCCACGGGACGATTGCGCTGGTTGGCACGCGCTGCGCGTTCCGAAGGATACAGGTTGGCATCGATGACGTTGTCGAGTGCCCGCATCGCTAGCCGCACCGTCTGCGCCAGCTGCTCCCAGTCCAGTTCGCCGTTCGGCGAGCAGTGGCGCGCGAGGTTCACGCTGCCGAGATTGCACACCGCCACCTCCTCGCGACTGGTCGGGAGGAAGATCTCGGTACAGAGGTTGCTCGAGTGGATGACACCGATCCCGCGCAGCTGAGAACGGAGGTTCCCAGCGTCCTTGAAGGTCAGCCAGGGGTGTCCAGTCTCCATCAGGCTCGCCAAGATGGCCAACCACAGCTCGCGGGCAGGCAGGCGGCGCCAGGCGCGCCGCGGGAGCATCCCCGCCTCTGCCTGACGGCAGAGTTCTCGGTAACGCTCCGAGAAGGCGGCACCCACGAGATCCGGGAGCTCGGGCGCCACGATCGGATCGAAGAGGTACCAGACGTCGTCCGTCTCGACCCGCCGCAGGAACTCATCGGGGATCCAGAGCGCGGTGTTGAGCTGATGGGTACGACGGTAGGGATCACCGGCATTGCGGCGAAGATCGAGGAACGCTTCCACCTCAAGATGCCACGGCTCGAGATACACGCACATCGTGCCGCGCCGGCGACCACCCTGACTGATCGAGGCGATCAGGGCATCGTACAGATGCAGAAACGGGATCAGCCCACCGCTCGCCCCATTGATCCCCCGCACGGGAGCACCCGTGGCCCGGATGCGCGTCACGGCGGTACCGATCCCGCCGGCATACTTGGCGAGCATCCCGAACTCGTAGGCCGAACCCAAAATGCTTTCCAGACTGTCCTCGACCTCCGCCAGGTAGCACGAGGCCAGCTGGTGGTGCGGCGTGCCCGCATTGAAGAGTGTCGGCGTGCTCGGCAGATACCGGAGCGAACTCATCAGGTCGTACCAGCGCAGGGCCCAGCTCGTCCGAGTCTCGGGCGGCTCGACCAGCGCCAGCCCCATCGCCACACGCATGAAGAGCGCCTGTGGTCGCTCCAGGAGCTGACGCGTTTCCGGATCCCGCACCAGGTACCGATCGGCCAGCGTCGCCAGCGCCGCATAACCGAGGAGTGCGTCACGCGCCGGGTCGAGCGCCCGCCCGAGGACATCGAGCTGGAAGGTCCGAAGTCGCGGATCGAGGGCGCCACGCGCGATGCCTCGCTCGACGAATCGCCGGAAATGCTCGGGATAGGGGAGGGGCGTCCCGTCATCCGCCTCGCGGGCGATCTTTTCCAGCAGCAGCGCCGCTGCTTCCCGCTCGGCCTCGGGCCGATCGGGCAACTGCTGGAGACACTTCAAGATGCGACTATCCAGTTCGGCTGCTTCGTCCCGTGGAATCGGTCGGAGATCGAGCGCACTCGACACCAGGGAGACCATCGCACCGCCCTCCTGCTTGTCCGGCCGCCTCGCGCGACTGAGTGGGCAGAGCGGCACCGACCGGATGCTCCCCCGGGGTCGAGCATCCCACGCCTAACGCGCAGGATCGATACCGACTCTGGCCCGCGCCCACCCGCGAGGCGCGGTACCGATCCGAGCGGACGGGTCGGTCTTCGGGCTTGCGGATCGACCGACCAGCTGCGCCTTCCCAGCGGTCTCCCGCCAGTGGCCCCGGTCAAGATGACCGGCTGCAGCCTTCGTCCCCGCTCACCGCTGCGGGGCAGCGCCGGATTTGCACCGGACTTCCCGGCACCCGTCCGCTTTTCGCTGCTATGCCACAAGATACAGGGCTTCCGGTACTCCCGAACCCCTACATCTTGTGGTCACGCCTCCCAGTGTATGCATCGAGCACCGTGCTGACAAGATGTTCCAGAAAGGCACCATGGTCGAGTCCACCACGCCAGTGCAGCCTGCTGTCCGCTGTGATGCGTCGCACGCACTCGTTCCGCGTGACGACGGCGAGGCAGCCGTAGGTGACCAGCGCTCAGTCGCTGTGCAGGCACCGCGAGCCTGCCGAGAAGTCGTGACGACATGGCACGAGCGACAACGCGAGTACTGACCTCCGCAAGGCGGAAGCGGTACTCCTACACGGCGACACCGCTCCTCCGACGCGGGCGGCAGGACCGGCCAACTGTCGCGCCCCCTCGGCGCGGCAACTAGAGAAGCGAGCTGGACGGCTCCTGCCGTCCTCATCGAGCGACTGGCCCGCCTCGGACCAGCGCGGGGGCCTCGACTCCGCTAACTGTCGTTCGCCACGACTGGACACGCGCGAGTGCGTCAGCTTATGATCGTTCCAACGCAGGACAGTGCGACTGAAGGGAGATGCGGATGGCGCAGTTGACCGTCGTATTCTTCCCCGAGGGTGCCTACGGGCCGACGAACAACTGCATCGGCATCGGTCGAGCGCTCCAGGAACTCGGCCTGCGGGTCGTTTTCGTCGTCGAGGAATCGTTCGCGGGCACCTTGGAAGCCAAGGGATTCGAAGAGCGTCTGATGCGCTTGACGCCGCCTCCCGAGCAGCCGGAGGAGCCCGGGCAGTTCTGGAAGGATTTCATCGCCAATACCGCACCGCATTTCCGGGAGAGCACCTTCGAACAGATCCGCACCCTGACCGCGCCGATCTGGCGCTCGCTCATCGACGGCGCCCTGTACGTCGAGCCGCGGCTGCGCGAGATCTTCGCCGAGCTGCGTCCCGACGCGATCGTGGAGGACAACGTCGTCGCCTTTCCCGCGGTCGTCACGGCCGGTGTCCCCTGGGTTCGCATCGTGTCGTGCAACCCGCTGGAAATCCCCGATCCGGACCTCCCACCTGCTCTCAGCGGGTTGCCGACGAACGATCGCTCGCAGTGGGAAGCCTGGCGCCGGGAGTATTGGGACGCAGTCGGTCCGTTGCATGAAGAGCTCGACACCTTCTGCCGCGAGAATGGCGCCCCGCCGCTACCGCCATTCGGGTTCATCTGGGAGAGCCCCTGGCTCGATCTCTACCTCTACCCAGCCGAACTGGATTACCCGCGGTCACAGCCGCTCGCGCCGGTCTGGCACCGGATCGACTCGTCGGTGCGCGATACGGAACCACCCTTCGAGTTGCCGGAGCACCTGCGTGAGGGCGGTCCGCTGCTCTACGTCAGCCTGGGCAGCCTGGGCTCGGCCGAGCCGGAACTGATGGGACGCTTGGTCGATCTTCTCGGCCGGACCGACTATCGGGTCATCATCAGCTTAGGACCGCAAAAGGGGAAGCTCAGTCTCCCCGATAACATCTGGGGAGACGAGTATCTTCCCCAGCCGTCGATCCTCCCGCTCGTCGACGCCGTGATCACGCACGGTGGGAACAATACGACGACGGAATGCATGCACTTCGGCAAGCCGATGCTGGCACTACCGCTCTTCTGGGACCAGCACGACAACGCGCAGCGCATCCAAGAGTGCGGCTTCGGCTTCCGCTTCCACCCGTATCGCTTCACGGACGACGAGTTCTTCCGCGCCTTGGAGGACCTCCTGACCAACGAGGAACGCAAGGCTCGGCTCGCAGCTGCCAGTGCACGCATCCAGGCAGTCGACGGTCGGCGCAAGGCCGCACGCCTGATCGCGGAACTCGCGCGGACCAAGCAACCCGTTTTGCGCCCGACCCAAAGCTGAGCACGAGCGGACGGAGCGATGAGCCAGACGCGCATCTTCGTCGACCTCCCCGCCGCACTCGTCGAGGAACTCCTCGGTCGCGCGCCGGAGCTGAGCCGCTCGGTCATCGAGCAACTCACGAGCCAGCGGGCCGAGCGCGAGCGCTGGCGGCAGGTCTTAGCCAGCGAACGGCTGCTGGCAACGCTGGGAGATCTTCCAGCAGTCCCGACGCCGACCACCTGCGGTGTCGACGGCTCGGTCGCGGTCGAGCGGTTACTCGCGCACGATCTTCTGGTTGCTGGCGCGCTTGCTGTCGAGGGGTTGACGCCGCCCAGCGAAAAGCGCTTCTGGCCAGAACCCCGTCACGCGCTGTCGGTCGAACTCGCGCCACACGACGAGGCCAACGATGCGTTGGCGCGCGCGCTGATGGCGGCGGGCGAACTCGAACTCGCGGCCCGCGCACCGCATGACGTCGTCTTCCTCGATGGGTCGCTCACGACCCCGCTCATCGCGTTCGATCAGGCGTTGCGCGCGCTCGCTCGTCGGGAACCACCGTCACCAGCGGCACGCGGTTTCCTCGAGACGTTGCCCGACCGGCTCGAAGACCTCGCTCGTGTCCTGTGTTCAGCCGATCCGCCGCGCTGCTGGGTCGGCGTGCCCAAATACACCGCACGGCGCGATCTCGCTGATCGGCTCGGCCTCGACCAACGGCTCGACGACCGAGCGCTCCTGACTGTCCTGCTCGCTCCAGGGGAGTTCACCTGGCCGCTCCCGGTCACCACTGGTCGGCGCCCCCACGCATTCAGTCTCGATCTCTTGCCAGACAGCCTTCGTTTGCGTGCCAGCTCACCGATCCAGCGGGTGCTGCGCGCGGTCGATCGACTCCGCGTGGTTTATGTGCGCTCTCATCCTTGGTTGCCGGCGCTCCGCCTCGAATTGCACGAGTCCGTCGCGGTCGATACCGGCCGATTGGCCAGCGTGCTCCAAGCGGTTCACTACCAGAGCGCGAGTGGGAGGCTCCGGGAGCCGTTTCCCCTCTACTTGGCTGACCGAATGGTGCGCTCGCTCCGTCGCGCGACGCGAGCGCTCCGGCATGCGGTGCGCGAGGCAGCAACGCGTAGGTATCCTGTGCTCGACGACGTCTTTCTCGCACTGGAGAGCTACCGCAGCGAATCGCTCTCATCGCCATGAGCGGCATTGCCCTGCTGCACGATGGTAGCGAACCGATCGGGGTGCTCGGCTCCCCCTCATCCACGGGCCAGCTCACGCTGGAGTTGCTCGATGCAGCGACCCGGCGCAAGTTGGTCGGCGAACTGGTCCTCCTGCCCTTCATCCAGGACGGGGTGCGGCATTACGCGCTCGGCCAGATTACCGAGATCGTCCTGCGCAATGTGTGGCACGAGGATCCGACGATCCGCAGCCTGATTCGGCAGCGTGGACGGATCGACGCGGTGAGCGAGCGACAGGACACCCATCAAGGTATGCTGGCGATCAGCGCTGTTTTCGCGGAGGATGGAACCGGTTTCCGCCCGTCGATTCTCGGCACGGTCCCTCCCACCGGCACACCGATCTTCGCTGTCGGAGACGACGTCCTCGATCGGTTGCTCGCCCACGCTCGGGCCGACCTCTTCTATCTCGGTCGCGTCTACGGTTCGGGACCCAAGCTTCCGCTCTGGTTCAAACATTTCGACCGAGGACCCCGCGGAGCCGGCGAGGCGTACCACATCGGCATCTTCGGTAAGACCGGGTCGGGAAAGTCCGTCCTGGCCAAGATGCTGCTGCTCGCCTACGCGCGGCACCCGGAGATGGCGCTCCTGGTCGTCGATCCGCAAGGCGAATTCAGCAAGGACTTGCGTGACCGATCCGCACCAAGCGGCTTCCCCCTTCCGCTTCGCACCATCCTGCACGACTCGTTGGGCCGCGTCGCCGTTGTCCTCTCGGCTCGCGACCTCATCCTCGACCGCTGGGAACTGCTCGAAGAGCTGCTCGTGTCCTCCGTATTCTTTGACAAGCTTTCCTTCGGTGTCCGCGAAAACCGTCAACTCGCTGCCCGCGAGATCGCGCAGCATCTGCGCAAGCAAGGAGTGCAACTGGCTGAACTGCACCAGCTGAAGACTTTCCAACGGGTGCTGTCGATCCTGAGCGACGAGCAGGTTCAGCGCGTTTTCTACCGGTCAGCGGAAGCGCGCGCCCGTTTCCAGTACATGCTGCAGCGAGTCGATCGTGCCGAACTCTACACGCACTCCTGGCGACCGCTGGCTCTGCTCTTCAGTGACCGCGGGAATCCACGCGCTCGCACGATCGAGCGGGTCCTCGATGGGCTGTTCCGACCCAGCGATCGGTTGATCGTCTCCCTCGATCTGTCGGGAGCCGATTCTGCCGACCGGCACGAGCCGGTACTCTGGAACGAGACGATCCAGGAAATCGTGATTCGGCGTCTTTTGGAGGGGATTCGCTCTGCTGCTGAACAGGCCTATGCTAGGTCGGAAAATCTCAACACCCTGATCCTGATCGACGAAGCGCACCGCCTGGCACCCACGGGTTATCTCGACCCCGAATCCCCCCGAGCGCAAATCCGCGCACTCCTCATCGATGCGGTGCGCACGACACGGAAGTACGGGGTCGGTTGGTTGGTCATCAGCCAATCGCTCGCCAGTCTCCATCCCGAGATCGTCTCGCAGCTCCGCATCGCCTTTTTCGGCTACGGGCTGGGGCTCGGTCAAGAGTATCGCGCTCTGGAGAGTTTCGCCGGAGGTGACGAGCACGCGCTCGCTCTGTATCGTCTCTTCCGCGACCCACACTCGAGTTTCGATCCAACGAGTCGCGTCTACTCCTTCATGACCGTCGGCCCCGTCTCGCCGCTGTCCTTCGCCGGGACACCGCTCTTTTTCAACGCGTTCACCGATGTCCGAGAATTCTTGACCGCGAACGGTCTCGTGACAGCGACGCCGGTTTGACCCAGTCGTGCCACCCTCCTCGAGCGGTCGCGACGACGCGGAGTCGCGCCGTCACCGCGCGGCGAGGGCACCGCGCTCGGCACCGATTTGGCTGGGCTCTCGTTCTCCCCAACCAGCCGGCTTGAACCGGCGCAAGCGCAGCGAGTTGGTCACCACGAAGACCGAACTCAACGCCATGGCCAGACCAGCCAGCATCGGGTTCAACAGCCCAACTGCCGCGACAGGGATGAGCACGGTGTTGTACGCGAACGCCCAGAACAGGTTCCAGCGGATCGTCGCCAGTGTCCGTCGAGCCAGCTCCAGGGCGACCAGGATCCCACGCAGGTCCGGTCGCACCAGCACGACGTCACCGGCTTCGAGCGCAACGTCCGTCCCGCTGCCCATGGCGATCCCGACATCCGCTTGCGCCAAGGCCGGTGCATCGTTGATCCCGTCACCGACCATGCCGACGATCTGGCCCTCCTCCTGGAGCGCACGGATGACGCTCGCCTTCTGCTCAGGTAAGACATTGGCCCGGACTTCGTCGATTCCGACGGCCTGTGCGATGCTGCGCGCCGTCCGCTCGTTGTCGCCAGTCAAAAGAACGATGCGCAGACCACGGTCCCGCAACGCGCGCACGACGGTCGGCGCTTCCGGGCGCGGCCGATCAGCGAGCCCGATGAGACCCGCGAGAGCACCATCGACCGCCACCACGATCACCGTCTTGCCAGCTGCTTCGAGTGCTGCTGCTTCCTCGCTGGCCGGATCGACGGCGATGCCGCGCTCTTGGAGAAAGCGCATCGTCCCGACGAGGAGCGCACGCCCTGCAACCAGCGCCTCCACACCGCGGCCCGGGAACGCTTCGAAACGCTCCACCACCGGCACCGTCGCGTCGTTCCCCTTCGCTGCCGCGATGACCGCCTGCGCCAGCGGGTGCTCGCTGCGCGATTCCGCTGCCGCGGCCAGTCGCAGGAGTTCCTCGGCACTCCAGCCGGCGAGCGGGACGACGTCGGTGACGGTCGGCCGCCCGATCGTGAGCGTGCCGGTCTTGTCCAGGACCATCGTCGTGAGCCGCTCCATGCGCTCGAAGACCTCGGCACGCTTCACGAGCACGCCGAGTTCCGCACCACGACCTGTCCCCACGATGACTGCCGTGGGTGTCGCCAGTCCCATCGCGCAGGGGCAGGCGATGACGAGCACGGCGACAGCTGGCAACAACCCCCGCAATGGGTCACCGGTCATCAGCCACCATGCTGCGAAGGTGAGGAGCGCGATCACGATCACCGCCTGCACGAAGACGCTCGCGACGCGATCGACCAAGGACTGGATGGGAGCCTTCGAGCCCTGCGCGTGCTGGACGAGACGGACGATCTGCGCGAGCACCGTCGCTTGCCCGACAGCGGTCGCCTGGAGGACGAAGGTCCCCGTGGTGTTGAGCGTCCCGCCCCAGACGCGATCACCCGGGCCCTTTTCGACCGGCAAGCTTTCCCCAGTCAGCATGCTCTCGTCGACCGCCGAGCGTCCCTCGACGACGAAGCCATCGACCGGAATCCGCTCGCCAGGCCGCACGACGACGAGATCACCCGGCAGGACCTCGTGCACGGCAATCTCGATCTCACGACCCCCGCGTCGGACGCGCGCCGTCTTCGGCTGCAATCCGAGCAGTCGCCGCACGGCCGACGTCGTTTGCCCCCGCGCCCGTGCCTCGAGATAGCGACCCAGCAAAATCGCCGCGATGACCACTGCCGCGACGTCGTAATAGGTGTGACCGACATGTCCGTGCGGTGCCCACAGGGCCGGAAGCGTGCTGGCGAGAGAAGAGAAGAAAGCAGCACTCGTCCCCAAGCTGACCAGTGTGTCCATGGTGAACTGGCCGTGTCGCAGATTGTGCAATGCCGCCAGGTGGAAGCGGCGCCCCAAATAGCCCCACACCGGGAGCGTCGCGGCGAGCAGCACGATGCTGGACCACCGCGACGGCGGCACGAACATGTTCAGCACCACGACCGGCAGGGCGAGCGCCCAAGCCAGAACCACTTCGTCGCGCAGCCGCCGCAGCTGACGCACACGACGCTGCTCCGTGTCGTCGCTCGCCTCGGCGTCCACCGCAACAGTCGGCACGATCACCGCGTGGTAGCCAGCCGCTTCGACAGCACCGATCAAGGCATCGAGGCTCGTCGTGCGGGGATCGTACCGGACCAGCGCACGCTCGCTCGCCAAGTTCACGCTCGCCTCGACTACTCCAGGCACCCGGCTCAGTGCTCGCTCGACGCGGCGAACACACGAGGCACACGTCATCCCCTCGATCGCCAACTCGACCGTCGCTTCGGCCTCTGCGTCACTTGCGGGTACGGTCGCGAGCGGCCGAGCGTGGTAGCCAGCGCGCTCGATCGCCGCGGTCAGTTCTTCCACCGCGACATCTGGCCGACTCAACGTCACTGCTGCCTCTTCAGTCGCGAGGTTGACGCTCGCTTCCGCGACACCCGGCACCGAGGCCAGCGCTCGCTCCACCCGGCGCACGCAGGAAGCGCAGGTCATCCCCTCGATGGCGAGGCGCACGACTGGAGCCGACTCGGCTGGTCGCTCTTCCCTCCGATCGCTCATCGTATCCCCCTCGCTCGTTCAGCCCACGCTACGGGTGAAGCGTTCGATCGCTTCCGTCAGTTCTTGGATGGCTGCTTCCTTGTCCTCGGCTTCCAGCACGCAACCGCGGATGTGATCTTCTAAAAGCACCAGACCGACGCTCCGGGCAGCTGCGATCACGGACGAAAGCTGCACGAGGATGTCCACACAGTAGCGATCCTCTTCCACCATCTTGATGATGCCGCGCACTTGACCTTCCATCCGGCGCAAGCGAGCGAGGATGCGCGCCTTGTCCGCACGGTACGAATCGACTCGTCGCTCGCAGCTGGTTTCCTCTCGTCGCTCGCTCATCACTTCTCGTATACCCCCCTCGGGTATCTTCCGTCTTCAGCATACACGACCGCCGTCGAGCCGACAACGAACGACGCCAGCCGTGCGCTCATGAGTGATCTCCACCGGTTTCAGCCATCGTCCACTCGAATGGCGAGAGATCGGTGTCACGGAAAAGAGCACGCTGACGAGACAGGCGGCCCATACTCGCCACCGCCATCGAGACGAACGGCCGAGCACGACCAGGTCGACCCCGGTCACGGTAAGAGACGTAACCCGCCATTCGCGAACTCGGCACGCGTGCCGAGTTCGGCGCATAGACGGCGCATTCGTTCGCACTGGCGAGCCGCGCGCAACGGATCGGAGCGACGGGCCTGAAAATCGACGATGACCGTCGGCACCAGCTGGATTTCGCGGACAGCGCTTCCGTCGAGCACTACGAGGAAGACGAACGACTCGTCGTTGCGCTCGACCTCATCGACCGCGTAGTCATCGATGAAATCGCCACAGCTGTAGAGGATCGCGCCTCCGCGGTAGAACTCGACGCCACGCGTGATGTGCGCGCTATGGCCGTACACGATGCGTGCACCAGCCTCGAGCAGGATGCGCCCGGCACGGACATGTTCGGGCAGCGGTCGCTCACCCCAGTTCGGCCCCCAGTGATAAGAGACGATCACCACGTCGACCCGCTGCGCGGTCTCCCGCACGAGCTCGCCGAGATCGCGGAAGCGCGGATCAGCCGGATCGCACGGGGCATAGAAGAGACCAGGCAGATCGGGTCGCGCTTCCCACTCCGGCTCGTTGTCAGTGACCGCGATGAGGGCGCAGGAAAGGCCGCCGACGACGAATCGGGCTGGCCGGCGTGCCTCGACAAGATCGTGCCCAGCGCCGGCACGAGCGATCCCAGCGCGATCGAGCGTCTCCAACATCTCGGACAGTGCTCGATCACCGAAGTCCAGGACATGATTGTTGGCCAGCGAGACCGCGGTGAGCTGGGCGGTCTCCAGTACCACCACATTCTTTCGATCGCTCCGGAAGACGAAGCGCTTGCCAGGCCACGGCTCACCGGTATCAGCGAGCACGCACTCGAGATTCGCGATACGGGCGTCGGCTGCAAGCAAAACAGACAGGACATCGCCCCAGGGATAGGCCGGCGACCTCTCGCGCAGGGCGCGATTGACCAACCGGCCCAGCATCACATCCCCGATGAGCGCGATCCGGATGGCCTGCATGGTCGATCGTCCACCTCAGTCCGAAGGAGCTGCCAGTCCCTGCAACTCCAGCGTCCGTACCAGACCGGTCATCCGGTCGACGATCCGGACCGCATGGTTGTTCGTGTCGGCGACATACACCTGATCGGCCGTGACAGCCAAACCGCCTGGCTCCCAGAAGCGCGCTCGCTCGGGTGGCCCGTCCTCATGTCCCGGCTGGCCGGTGCCCAACCAGCTCGAGCAGCGACGGGTCGCGGGGTCGAGCCGCTTGATTTTGTGATTGTAGGTGTCAGCGAGGAGCAGTTCCTCACCGGTCCAGGCCACGTCGAGCGGATGCTGCAGCAGCACGGTATCACCCGTGCCGTCACGATCACCGAAATCGAAGAGCCCGGTGCCCACCAGACGACCGACCTTCGGATTCGGCGTACCGGGAAGATCGACAGTGCGGATGGCACTCGCCTCCGGACAGGCGACGTAGAGCAGGCGATCGTCGCTCGTCAGGCCAGAGGGCTGGGCGAACCAGGCGCGCTCGAGCGGTCCCCCCTGGATCCCCTCCATCCCCGAGCCGGCATACGGCTGGATGATACCGCTGCCGAGATCCAGCACCCAGATCTGATGACTACCGGCCATCGCCACGAAGAGCAGCCCGTTCCGATGCCAGAGCGCCCAGGGAGAGCGCAGATCGACCTGGCGGGCTGGCCCCACGTCGAGCATGCCCTGCCCGAGCCGACCGGTTCCGGCGATCGTCTCGACGGTACCGGTCGCCAAATCGATGCGACGGATGGCATGGTTGCCCCGGTCAGCGACGAAACACGTCTCGCCCACCAACGCGATCCCTTGCGGCTCACAAAAACGCGCTTCGACGAGTGCCCCGTCTCGGAGACCTGGACGACCGTTTCCGATCACTGCTGTCACGGTTCCGTCCAGACGAGCGATGACCAGCCGGTGATGACCCGTATCGCTCACCACGAGCCGATCCCTGCTGGGATCGACGGCTAGCTTCCCGGGAAACGCGAGTGGTCCCGACGAACGTTCCACAGGCGAGCACAGCGCGAACGGCTCGCGCGTCGTCACCCCCGTGCGTTCGAGCAAGCGCCCGACTGCCTGCACGAGACGCTCGGCGGAGATTTCACCCTCGTGGATACCGAGGAGATACCCTTCTGGACTCAGGAACACCAAGGTCGGCCAAGCGCGGATCGCGTAGCTCCGCCAAATCTGGAGCGCTGGATCGTGCACGACTGGGTGCTGGATCCGTTCGCGGAGAACAGCCTGGCGGACATTCTGTGGGTCACGCTCGTTGGGAAACTTCGGGGAGTGAACACCGATGACGACGACCTGCGTCGGATACCGTTCCTCGACTGCCCGCAACGCGGGCAAGACATGCAGGCAGTTGATGCAGCAATACGTCCAGAAATCGAGGATCACCAGGCGCCCACGCAGGTCAGCGAGCTCGAGCGGTCGTCGGACATTCAGCCAGGTGAGTCCGGGAGGAAAATCGGGCGCGCGGATCGGACCCAGCTCCTCATCCCATCGTCGCATGCTCATCCCCCGTTCATCGGTCGTGCTCTGGCTCGAGCATAACAAGTTTCCTCGTCGCCCGGTGCAGTGAACGGGCAGCCATCGCGCCGTGTCGGCTCGTCCGCGACCTCGCGACCGGAACGAGCGGCATGCGTCGCGCAGCGCGGCAGTGCGTCGTGTCGCGAAGATGGAGCGCTCACCGGCGCGCCGCTCGCGCGGCCGTGGCGCCGGCGCGAGCGAGTCATCGAGGGGAGATCGGGATCATGCTCTCCAGCTCTCGAGCACCCTCCGCGCCATGCCGATCCACTGAGTAGCGAGAAACGCGGTGAACTGGTTGGAGAGGGAGAAAGACGAATGCAGAGAGAGCGACCTCGTGATGTCTGCCCGTAGCAGGCGCGCGCGACGCACTCCGGAAGAGCCTTTTCCGGAGACCGGCTCCTGCTCTGGCCGCCCATGATGCACACCGCAGTCAAGCTCGCCGGGATCGCGCAAGAGCTCTCTCTGGAGACGACATGACGACATGGGGAGAAGGCCGGAGCTGGCTGACAGTCCATCTCGCCGCGCAACCGGGGCTCCAGGAATTCCTCCAGGCGGCCCTCGAGCGCCTGACAGAGGAAGAACTCGACAGCACGCAAGCCTTGGTGGGAACCGCAGCGAGCCCGCTCGCGACTGAGATTCCCTCGATCGAACCTTTGCGTCGCCTGGCCGCTGCGCTGGAAAGCATCTGGTTCGAGGAGCTACTCGCCAATGGACAACTGACGTGCGCCTTTCAACCGATCGCCAACGCTTCGGATCGTCGAATCGCTGGTTACGAGGCCCTCTTGCGTGCCCGTCGACCGGATGGAACGATCCTGAACGCAGCGGTGATTCTCCGAGCCGCCCGCGCACTCGATCGCATCACGGCTCTCGATGTTCGGGCGAGAATTCTCGCACTCGAGCAGGCCAAGAAGCACGAACTCGATGGCTTGCTTTTCATCGACTTCACACCGAGCGCGATCTACGATCCAACCACGTGCCTCCAGACCACATGGGCCGCGGCGGAACAGCTCAGGATCGATCCGGGGAAGGTCGTCTTCGAGGTGATCGAGAGCGAATCCCTGACCAATCTGCGCCACGCAGCGAATCTTCTCGCTGCCTCTCGCCAACACGGTTTCCGGGTGGCCCTCGATGACATCGGCTCCGCTCATTCAGGCTTGGTGTGGCTGAGCGCACTCCAACCGGACTTCGTCAAGATCGATCGTCAATTGACAGCGGGACTCGCCGCTGACGCCGCGAAGCGCGCGATCGTTGCCAAACTCGCCGAACTCTGTCGACAGATCGGAGCACGGACGATCGCCGAGGGGCTCGAGGACGAGGCCGACGCATCGGTGGCAGTCGAGCTGGGAGTCGACTTTCTGCAGGGGTATCTCTTTGGCCATCCGCAAATCCCGGAGGAAATGAGCACCAGCTGAATTGCGCCGGACCGGCGAGGGCAAGGCAGAACACTGTCCCCATCGGCACCCTTGACAAGCCCCCGGGGGCTTCGTTTAGACTGGCCGTGTGCGGTCCACCTCATGACGGTGCCCCGCGATCCCCACCCACCGTCAGGCTGGAACGCTCGGGCGTGGCTGCCCCCGTGACTGCGCAGCCAGTGGTTCGACCCTGGAGGAATCGTATGAGTACCGATCGTTTGCTGGGCGATGCCTACTTCGCCCGGAGCCGGCAGCTTTTCGAGCGGATCAGTCGAACGATCGCCGGTGGCGAGAGTTCCTACGCACGCTTGAAGAAGGGTCTGGAACTTTGCTTCGATCACGGTGAGGGCTCCCACTTCTGGGATATCGATGGTCACGAGTACATCGACTACAGCCTCGGCTATGGCCCCCTGATTTTCGGTCACAAGCCGAAGCGAGTCATCCAGGCGGTCATCGAAGCGCTCGAGCGCTACGGAACGATTTCCACGTTTCCGTACGAACTCGATGCCGAAGTCGGCGAGCTGTTCACCGAGCTGGTTCCAGGAGTCGATCTCCTGCGGTTCGCCAACTCCGGTACCGAGGCGACCATGGCCGCCGCACGGTTGGCGCGTGCCTACACGGGGCGGCCGAAGATCGTCCAGATGGAGGGCGGCTATCACGGGTGGGCCGATACGCACCTGTGGTCCAGCCATCCCGACGTGTGGCGCCCACGACTGCGGCCGTACAGCCCGCAGCCGATCCCCGGCTCGCGTGGGATCCCCGAAGTCTATGGGGAAGCGCTTCTGATCGCGCAATACAACGACCGCGAGAGCCTCGAACGGCTCTTCGCCGAACATGGCAACGAGATCGCGGGCGTGCTCGTCGAGCCGGTGCAGTGCAACTCGGGGGTGATCCTGCCGGAGCCCGGCTACCTCGAGTTCCTGCGTGACATCACCCGCGCCTACGGCGCGCTGCTCATCTTCGACGAAGTGATCACCGGTTTCCGGCTCGCTCCCGGTGGAGCGCAAGAGCGTCTGGGTGTGATCCCCGATATCGCCACGTACGCCAAGGCACTCGGCGCTGGCTTCCCGATCGCCGCGTTCGGCGGCTCCCGCGAGGTCATGCATCTGGAGGCGACCAATCAAGTCCTGCACGGCGGGACGTACACTGCGAACGTCGTCGCGCTCGCTGCCGCACGCGCCGTGCTGACCGAGATGAAGACGCGCCGCGACGAGCTCTGGAGCGTTCTCGACGGGTTCGGTGAGCGCGTTCGCGAGGGATTGCGCGAGGCCTGCGAAGCAGCCGGGCTCCGCTGCATCGTGCAGGGGATCGGACCGGTCTGGCACATCTTCTTCGCTAAGCCGGACGCTCCCGCGCTCGACCGGATCCGCAACTATCGCGAGGCGCACGCGTACACCAGTATCGACATCTACGATCGCTTCAACCGGGCAATGCTCCGGCGCGGCGTCTACTTCCACCCCTATCACCTGGAGCGATGGTTCATCTCGACCGCACACAGCGAGAGCGACGTGCAGGCGACGCTGCAAGCTGCCTACGAAGCCGCGTTGGAAGTCGCACAGTCGCTGCGGGAGCAGCCGGCTGCTGACCCCGCGAGCGTCGCGATGCCGGGTATCGCCCAGTGAGTGCTCGTCACGCATCCTGACGGAGCGGGCGGGGAAAGTTCCCCGCCCGCTCCGTCGTGATCGGTAGTTCGCTCGTCCAACTCACACGCGCTGCTTCTGGAAATACTCGCGGTTCTTCTGGAGGTAATGCCGCCACTGCTCCGGCAAATCGTCCTCGAAGTAGATGGCCTCGACCGGGCACACCTCGGCGCACACCCCGCAATCGATGCACTCGTCGGGATTGATGAAGTACTGCTCCGCTTCCGGATCGGACTTGATGCAATCGACCGGGCAAACCTCGACGCAAGAGGCATCTTTCACGCCGATGCACGGCTCTGCGATCACGTACGTCATCGGTGCCGCTCCTCCACCCTACTCGTTCGCGCCATCGCGGGCGCTCGCCAACCGCCGTTGGTTGCCCCGCAAGTGTACACAGCCGACGAGGCGGAAACAAAAAGCGGGGCGCAGCACGCCCCGCTCCGAGCGATCCCTCTTCGCTCATCGGGGGATAGCACCCCGCGAGTAGAGCCACTTGACGAAGCGCAACCGGTTCCACTGCTTTCGGGAATCCATGTACTCGATATAGGGGTACATGTCCCGCAGCTCCCGCAGCCGGGCGATCTGATCGGGTGTAAACCCCATCGCCTCCAGCTGCAAAAGGTCGAACTGCTCATCGGGGCGCGGCGTCAGTGCCTTGTATCCCGTCATCGTTCGCCTCCCTGTCCACGCGCGCCCCCGCGCGCGGTGTCGAGTCGCTCCCGTCTCCGATGAGATCGGTCGACTCGCACCAGAAGTATAGCAGAGAACCACATGACTCTCCGCTCAGGCCTCGCTGGCCGATTCCTCGCTGGCTGTCTCGGCAGCCCCTTCCTCGACCAGGAGCGCGCGTCGCTCGAGTCGCTTGCGTCGCCGCTCTTCCTTCTTCTTTCGCGGCTGAACCTGTGCCTTCTCCAGTCGTCGCATGAATCGCTCGACCTGACCGGCCGTGTCGACGATCCGCTGCTCTCCCGTGAAGAACGGATGGCACTTCGGGCAGAGCTCGATCCGGAGCACCGGCTTGGTCGAGCCGGTCGTCCACGTATTGCCACAGGTACAGATGACTGTCGCTTGTGGATAGTACTGCGGATGGATCCCCTTCTTCATGCTGTCGCGCTCCCCGCCGCCGGCAATGTCCGCCCGACCGGCTCCGGATAGACGCTGACCCGCCGCTTGTCGCGCGAAATCGGCTCGAACTTCACATATCCGTCGATCAGGGCGAAAAGCGTGTAGTCCCGTCCCATTCCCACATTACGCCCCGGGCGGAAGACCGTTCCACGTTGGCGGACGAGCACGCTACCCGCCGGCACGAACTGCCCATCGAACCGCTTGACACCCAGCCGCTTGGCTCGGCTATCGCGCCCGTTCCGAGTCGACCCGCCACCCTTCTTGTGCGCCACAGCCCAACCTCCTCGTTCTCTCGCTCAGGACGCTGCTCCGATTTCGATCGCTTCCACCTGCAAGCGCGTATAGCGCTGCCGGTGACCAGTCTTGCGGCGATAGCGCGTCTTCGGCTTCATCTTGAAGACGATCAGCTTCGGCCCTTTGACCTGATCGAGCACCCGGGCCACGACCCGCGCTCCCGGGACGACCGGCTGACCGACCGTCACCGTCCCGTCACGCTCGACCAGCAGGACATCCTCCAGCGTGACCTCCTGGCCGGGCTCGACTGGCAGTTTCTCGACCTCGATGATGTCGCCGACGCGCACTCGGTATTGCTTGCTTCCTGTCCGGACAACCGCGTACACGCCTGTTCCTTCCCGTGGGTACACGCTCGACAACGTGTGGGCGGTTCACCCACAGACGATAAGCCTAACGCGTGCATGCCGCAACGTCAACATGACGCATGCTGTTCTGCACGCACCCGAACCTGTTTCACTCACCGCTCTCTTCGCGCGATGCATGCCGAGTAGGTCGCGCCCCTGTCCCGTGTCCACCCCGTGCAGCCGCTACGATCCTGCTGGAATCACGAGCGCCTCTCCATCACCTCCTGGGCGAAGAGAGTCATGCCCTCGCCTCTCGCGCTCCCCATGAACCACGACACAGTCGGAGGAAGCAGCCGCCAGTTATTGGCACTTATCCATCAGGGCGAGACCAGATCGGTGGCCGATTCTACCGTGCATCGACTCGGAGCGACAGTGAACCCCGGACCGGGCACCGCACACCGGTGCCCGGTCCGGTTCCCCACACTGACATCGCTAGAACTTGACGAGTGGTCCTCCTGTGAGTTGTGTCCAGAGGAAGTTGACGAAGAAGAAACCGAAGAAGATGGTATTGCCGACCAGCAGGAGATACGACCACCAGCGCAGCCGGGCTGGCCGCGGCAAGCGCCGGTTCAGGTACATGAGCAAGAAGGGAAAGACCAACGCACCGAGGTTCGCCATGTTCGCCGAGATCAGGATCAGTTCCGTCGGCAGTGCCTGGAAAATGAGGAAGCTGATCACGGCCAGCAGCACGATCATGAAGGGATAGTAAAAGCGACGCGGGTCACCGGCGATCGCACGCCGGAAGGCCGGACTGAGTCCGTACAACCCGTCCGACATGTTGCGCACGAGCGACTCGAAGACGCCGAGTTGTGTGCTGAAGAGGATGAAGAAGCCCACGATCAAAGCCCAATAATAGAGCAGCGTCCCGTACTCTCGGCTCAAGACATCGGCCGCGAAGGTCGGCATAGTGGCCCGCGTCGGCTTCTCGACACCAGGCAGAGTAGCCAAGTGATAGACCAAGAGGGTCGTCAAATACATGCCGATGAGCGCTCCGCCGAAGAACACGACCCACTGGTCCAGCAGCAACAGCCGGAACCAGCGCTTCCAGCGACGCTCGTTTTCCGGGGTATCCGGGAAGGTCACGCCACTGGCGAGCACTTCTTCTTGCTTTCCACCGACGAGTGCAGCGATGAACCCGACACGGGAACCCATGCCATATCCATGATCGCGGTAGTAGTTCATGTTGTACCAGTTGAGCCCCGAGGCCAGTGCGGTGTAGCCAGCGAGACCCCCGAGCAGTGTCGCGTCGACGCCGGATGGTGGAAGCGCCGGCGTCAAGAGACCGCGCAGCGCTGTCCACCAGGTTTCGAAGGGAACCACCAGGAGATTCACGATCAACAGCGTGATCAAAACGAAGCCGACAATCACCCAGTTGACCAACTCCAGCGTACGCGCGATCTTCCGACCGAAGAGCACGAGCAGGAAGACGATGGCCATCAGCAGGACCGCGAGCCAGCGCGCCGTCGTTCGCTCGCTCGGCTGGTCCACCAGGCTTCCGGTCAAGAGGACATAGAGCCCCTCGCCTGCACCGGCAGCCCAGCCACCCCAAATGTTGGCGAAGTAGACCATCAGGAGCGCGAGCGGCACCCACAGCCACCAACCCGGCGGCACTCGTGCCCAGCCCAACACCGGCACCTCACCCGTTGCCATGATGTAGCGCGTGATTTCCACATTGTAGAAAGTCTGAAGAAGCGCCGAAAGCAAGATGACCCAACCGATCCCGACAAAGCCGTACTGGGCGACGGCGAGTGGCCCCAAGAGCCACTCACCGGACCCGATGGACAGGCCGAGCGCGATCAGGCTCGGACCGATCACCACCGTGATCGCTTCCTTGACACCGATGCGTGGAACCTTGAAGACCTCCTCCGGCTCCGGCAGATCGACCAACGGCAGTGGAGGGCGACCGGTGCCGATCTGCACAGCTTGACCGACCGCACCACCGTCACCGACTGCTGCCACCTTCTTCCCCCCTTTCACTGACAAACGCTCCCGATCATCGCGATGGCCGACGTCCTCTTCCACAGTAAAGCCGAACCGGCCTTCGCCACGACAACGCTCGCTGTGTCGATCGTCAGTGCCTCCGCACCGCTTCTCGACGACGAGCCGGATATCTCGCTCGACTCGAGCGTCCAATCGGTCGCTGGACTCATCATGCACTCTAAAGCTTTTCTCTTGGCATGTCAAGAGATCAGCGTCTGTCTGCAGGCATCCGCCGGCGTGAGGGGACACGCTCGACGGGCGGCTCAGCGACCCGACGCTTCGAGTCCGGCAGAACGCTGACGGCGATCGCGAGGCCTGCTCGCGATCGAGGCGCCGGATGCTCGACCGCGATGCTTGACAGCCGGCTTTCCTTTTGCGATAGTGGAACCGGGCTCGCAAAGCGAGCGACGACAGGATGAAAGGATGGATCGGGGTGCACCTCCGCATGAGGCACAGGTCCAGGACATTGGGTATCCGGTACGCCGGTAATTGGACCGTGTGCAGCATGATCAGGAGGTTGCCATGGCTGTCCCGACCGCTCGCAAGCTCTTCCATGTGCTCGTCGATTCCGATCTCGCCCCCGAGCAAGCGATCGCACTGATCGACTTCGCGGCTCACCTCAAGGCACAACACCGGGCGGGTGAACCGCAGCATCATCTTCTCCGCGGCAAGACCCTCGCCATGATCTTCCAAAAGCCCTCCACCCGGACTCGCGTCGCCTTCGAGGCCGGGATGGCGCAGCTCGGCGGGCACGCCCTCTACCTCTCGACGAACGATCTCCAACTCGGGCGCGGGGAAACCATCGCCGATACCGCTCGAGTCCTCTCACGGTACGTCGATGGCATCATGGCCCGCGTCTTCCGCCATGCCGATGTCGTGGAACTCGCCACTCACGCCTCGGTTCCAGTGATCAACGGTCTCTCCGACCTCGTGCATCCCACCCAAGCCTTGGCTGACATGTTGACGATCAAGGAACAATTCGGTGGTTGGAGTGGACGGACACTCGCTTATCTCGGCTGTGCCAACAACATGGCTCACTCACTGGCCCTTTCCGGTGCTCTCGTTGGACTGACCGTTCGCATCGCCACACCGCCCGGTTGTCGCCCGGATCCCGCGATCATCGAGCGCGCTCAGTCGATCGCAACCAGAACGGGCGGACGCATCGAGGTCTCCACTGACCCATGGGAAGCCGTGCGCGATGCCGATATCGTCTATACCGACGTCTGGGTCAGCATGGGCCAAGCGGTCTCCGACGACGTGCTCCGCGCACTGGAGAACTACCGCGTGACGCCCGAGATCATGGCGGCGGCTGCGCCGCACGCGGTTTTCATGCACTGCTTGCCGATGTTCCGTGGGCAAGAGGCCAGCGCCGAGGTCGCGGACGGTCCGCAGTCGATCATCTTCGAGCAGGCCGAGAATCGACTGCATCTCCATAAGGCCTTGCTGGTCGAGCTGTTGAGCGATGCGGGCCCCGGCGTGCTCCGCTGAGCGCGCATCGCCGAAAACTCGGTGATCGCGGGCAAACGCGCAGCGATATCCAGAGAGGAGGCCATCATGTCCGGTGTCACCGGTGCACCACCGCACCTGCCGAGGGAGCTCGCTGGCTGGGAATGTCACTGGCAGATGCGTCCAGCCGAACTCGAAATCACCGGCCGGCGCCTCGATCGGCGCTCCGCCAGCATCGGGCAGGCGCTGGCAGGGCGGATCCTCGTCCGTCGCACCGCATCGGGCTGGGACGTCGAAACGCGGCTGTGGATGCTCGAGGATCTGGCCGAACATCAGCGCTTGCGAACCCGTCGGGCTCGAACGGCCACGCCGAGCGAGTTGCACGCCCTCCTGGTCGATGCCGGTCTCCCCAGCGAACTCGCCCTGTCCGTCAGCGAGGCAGCCTCTTCCCTCCAGCCGGCCGCCTAGGTCGGTCACTCCACCATGCAGCCAGCCGGGATCGGCGCGCATCGTCAGTGCGACGAGCTCGATCGGGAAGAGCATTCGCGCCGGCGTGGCGTCGGTTCAGCTCTCGTCTACCCTCGGTGTCGTTGACCAGCGATGGTCAAGCGACCGAAAGACAGCACCGATCGCCAAGGAGTCCGAGCAGTCATCCGGTCGCGCGGGCACGAGAAGGCCGTGAACCGGAACCAGTGGATCGAGAACGGTGAAAACTCGCCAGAACACTCCGCGGTGGGGAGAGAGGGATTCGAACCCCCGACGCGCACGAGCGCACCGATTTTACAGACCGGCCCCTTGAACCACTCGGGCATCTCCCCAACGGTACCACCGCGAGTATAGCACACATGTTCGACTCTGCGCAACGTGAGCGTCCAGCCTATCGCTCTGTTCCCGCGCTTCACGACGGTCGCGCGCGGCGAG
>NZ_JBRBZA010000028.1:0-15896 GCF_053493975.1 Thermomicrobium sp. | reverse complement strand
ATCGCGGTGAGCATCGCCGTTGGCTTGGCGGGACCGATCAGCGGCGGACACGTCAACCCAGCGGTGACGTTCGCACTGGCAGCGTGGGGCCTGTTCCCAGCCGAACGCGTCGTGGCTTACGTCGGGGCGCAACTGGCAGGTGGATTCAGTGGCGCAGTCCTGATCTGGCTCTTGTTTTGGCGACATTGGGAAGCGACCAGTGATCCAGCCGTGAAACGTGGAGTGTTCTGTACCGGCCCAGCGATTCGCTACTGGCCAGCGAATCTCGCGACTGAATGCGCGGGAACCGCAGTGCTCGCACTCGGTGTCGGAGCAGCGGTCACTGGGCGAGTGCCGAGTGCTGTCGTTCCATGGTGGGTCGGAGGACTGGTCTTGGCTATCGGCCTGGCGCTCGGTGGGACGACTGGCTTCGCACTCAATCCGGCGCGGGATGCGGCACCGCGGCTGGCTTACACGCTTCTGCCGATCGCCGGACGCGGCCATGCCGATTGGCGTTACGGGTGGATTCCGATCGTTGGACCAGTTCTCGGTGCCGTCCTCGGAATCGGCTTTTGGCGGTTGTTGTGAGCCAATTTGGTCAGGGTAACGATCAGACGCGTATGCGATCCGGCGGATTCCCGGAGGATTGGACGAGGCGGAGAGAATTGTCGGTGCCGTTGCGGGCTTCCCTGAATGGGAATCGCATACTCAGCGGCTCCACTCCTGCAGACGGACCACCATGAGCCAGCCTTCGCTTCTCTGGGGTGATGCCGTGAACCTGCATTCTCACACGACGCGTCGATGGCGGGAGGATGACGAGCCGTCGTGCTGCCCGTTGGTCAGCCAGACAGGTTGAGGTGTGGTGTCGATCTTACTCGACCTCACTGCTGACAGTTATAGGCAAATTGCCACGGACTACAGGGATCCCACGGATCACTGCCTTGGAGGATCTCCTCGAAGTCGGTGAATCCATCCACGTCCGTATCGCGTTTTCGCGGATCTGTCCCGTAATGGTAAACCTCCGAGCCGTCGGAAAGTCCGTCGCCGTCCGTATCCGAGTTGTACGGGTCGGTACCGAGACTCAGCTCCTCGTCGTCGGGTAGGCCATCGCCGTCGGTATCGATCTGGCGCGGGGGTGGTAGCGGCGGTGCTGGTTGTGGCGGCGGCTGAGGCTTAGGAGCGGGCGGTCGAGTCGGAGCCGGGATGGGTCGCACGTCGAAGGTCGCGCGCCCGTACTCCGTCTGACGCGTCACTGAATCGACGGCCCGAACAGTCCAGGTGCCAGCGATCTCCGTTCCGCCGGCTGCCTGACAATAGACCAAGGTGACGGTTACCCACTCGTTTCCGCGCAATTCCGCCTTGGTGAGATCAACGGGACCTTTGCCGGGTGGTATGGCTTGCACCACGACAGGAGTCACTTGGTTCCCCGGCGCACTGTTGCGCACTTGAATGTCGACCGCCGCGCCGCAGTCGTACGGTTGGACCGGTTCAGTCGGTACGCGCCACTCGAGCGTCGGCACCGGTGTCGCGGTCGGGGTGGGCGCGGGTAGAACGCCGAACGAGTCGCTGAGGATGGGACGGGTCGGCTGGTCGCTGCGATACCAACGGACCGTCCATGTTCCAGGCAACTGTTCGGCACGCGGGACGACACTGCAGAGGGAGGCACGCAGTGTCGACCACTGGTCCCCGGAAACCTCGATCGGCGGCAAGCTGAGTTTTTGACCACGCGGCGACTCGATGACGGCATAGACCTGGAACGACTCATTGGAGTCGGTACCTCTCGCGCGGATGCCGAGTTCCACGATCGTGCGGTTGGTTTTGCAGTCGCCGGCGATTATCGAGGTGCGTGGGGCGCTCGACTGCCACGTGATCGCCCGGGCCGGTCGGGTCGTGAAGGAGACAGCGGCGAGCACGCGGTCCGGCTGCGCCCGATCGACCCATTCGGCGCGCCACTCGCCAGCTGTGCCGGTGCTGCCGAGCTGAGTCAGGTCGACTTCCACCCGAATCGTTTGGCCGGGCTGGACGGCATAGGGTCCGAGCGTCCGGGGCTGGCCGTCGGGGGGCGTGAGGCGGAGCTCGATCTCGCTCACGCTCGTTTCGGCCGGCGCGCGGACCGTGAGGACGACTGCGGCGTTCCCCGTGTCGACGGGGGCAGAAGGCCCAGTGGCTATCCATCGCTGGGCGATCGCCGGTTGGGGCGATGGGGTCGGTGTCGCTGTCCCGGCTCGGTTACAGGCAGCGAGCAGAAGGAGAGCGAGGAAGAGCGACCTGACCAACGCCCGCTGCCGGTGTCGAAGGGTCGTGTGCATGAAGATCGCCCCGTTCGACCGATATCGATCAGGAAGCAGCCTCGAAGCATCGCGAAAAGAGAATAGCAGGGAAATCCGGCTCGTCAAGTGCACCGGTTGGCTACCCGCGATCGTGTCGTGCGGGAACAGCGCAGTCGGGAACGGACAGGCAGCCTGCAGTCTGCCACGCGGCAACCGGTGAGGGCTGGTAATTCGCCGGGGAGCGCAGCGCCTTGCGTTTTCATGAAGTAGCTGTCTGTACAGGGCTGGGCGTTGCTGCACGAGCGGGACGAGCCGCGCGTTCTGTCTCCGAGCGCGCAACGGGAGGACCTTAGCAGACGATGCGTCGACCGGAGCGGACGGCGCGCCGGTGGACGAGGAAAACGATGCAGGGGCAGGATCGTCCTGCCCCTGCACGATGCGCCGCGCCAAGCTCGGCTTACGGCCTTTGGACCACCGCTTTCACGGGAACATGACCGAGCTTCTCGAAGTGAAGCTCGACCTCGATCTCGTCGCCGGGATTCAGATCGCGCGTCAAACCGATCAGCATCATGTGCAACCCACCCGGCTTGAGCTCGACCGTTCCCTTCGCTGGGATGTCGATTCCGTCGACCGGCTGCATCTTCATGATGCCGCCTTCCATCTTGGTTTCGTGCAGCTCGACCGTCCCGGCAGCATCACAGTGCGCGTGCAGCAGGCGATCGGGTTGTTCTCCAGAGTTCTCGATCACCATGTAGACAGCGCTCAGGGCATCAGCCTGGGAGGCAGCCCGTGCCCACACGTTCCGGATGACCAACGTTCCGACCTGGAATTCGTTGCCGATGTTCGGCATGGCGCTGCCCATACCATGCCCGCTCATCCCGTGCCCCATCGTCGGCGTTGCTGACACGGTGGTCGGCGTCGGCATAGGGGTCGGAGTCGGGACGGCGGTCGGTGTCGGCTCATTCGGACTCGGTTGCATGGCTGCGGCCGTTGGCGGGGCAGGAGCAGGAGTCGGCGTCGACGTGGTCGCTCCGCCACACGCGTTCGCTGCGAGGAGTGCGACAACGACCACCATGGAGGACACGAGCCAGCCCCGGATTCGAGCGTGCATCGTACGCATCCTTTGACCTCCTCAGTCGACTGTTGCCGAACGAGCAGAACGCTCAGCGTCGCAACAGGGCGCGGAGGTCGCTCGCCATCTGCTCTGGCGTGAGCCCGAAGGGAAGGATGGCTCGCAGTTTCCCCTCGGTATCCAAGACAAAGCTGGACGAGGTATGTTCCACCAGGTATCCCAGGGCAGACGTCGTTTCCACCTTGGCATAGTAGACGCCGAAGACCGTGGCCAACTCGCGGATCCGGTCCTCGTCTCCGGTCAGCCCCAAGAAGGTGGGATCGTACTTCGCCAGATAGCTCGCCAACCGCTCAGGAGAATCGCGTTCCGGGTCGACCGAGACGAAGACGAGCTGCACGCGATCGGCCTGGTTACCGAGCATGGCGCGTGCCCGAGCCATCGTCGAGGCAGTCGTCGGGCAGACGTCTGGGCAGTGCGTGTAGCCGAAGAAGATGACCGTCACTTTCCCCCGGAAATCGGTCAATGCGTGCGGCTGGCCGTCGCTCCCGGTGAGTTGGATGGCCGGGATGTCCTGGGGCGGGTCGAGCAGCATCCCGTTCAGCGACGGTGCTGCCCGCGACTGCCAGAGGGACCAGCCAATGACAGCGACGACGATAGCGAGAGCCGCGAGCTCGGCGACGACGAGGCGACGAAGCCATGGTCGAGCAGGCATGTCGAGACTCCTCAGACGTAGCATCGGAACAGGTGCGCCGCCTCGTAGAGGTAGCGCCGCACTCCTCGGCTCTCGCGGATTTCCCGCTCGAGTGCCGCGAGGTCACGGGTCAGCACTGCTGGCGACGGCGCGATCCGATACTCGGCACGGACGATCCCGAGCGGATCGACGACGACGATGAGCGGGTCGACCGTCCCGTCAGGGCGCCGCGGTACGCGGAAGCCGCTCAGCGTGAGGTCCAACTCGCGCTGGTTCGAACTCCCTAGGACCGTCCATGGTTGCCCATGCCGCGCGAGCGTCTCGCTCAGCGCAGCGAGCTGCTCGCGAGAGGCTAACTCGCTGGCGATCCAGATCAATTCCACGCGCCCAGTGGTCTCCATGCCTGCAACTGCTGTGGTGATGAGTTGGCCGCGACTCGCGCAGTCGACCCCACACTCGGCATTGCCGAAGGTGACGACGAGGATCTGGCCGCGCAGGCTGTCGCTCGAAACCAACTGGCCGCTCGGATCGTGGAGCCCGAAGCCTGGAGCCATGCGCAGGCGCGGCAGAACGCGCGGCGCGAACAACGCATTCCAGACGATCGAGAGCGTCGCCAGTAGGAGGACCGCGATCAGGGCCAAGCGGCGCACCATGATGAACCATCCTCGATCAACGAGCATCGAGCGTTCGAGAGCAGGACGAGCGATCATCCGCGCCGCTCATCGGCGTGGGGGCGGGATCGGTGGGCGATGGTCGACACCGGCTGGAATCATGTTGGTCGGGAACAAAGGAGATCGGCCAACGCCGAGCTGGAGCATGACGATGGCGATGACGACAACGGGTACGAGCGTGCCGAGCGCGAAGGGCATCGCTGGTGCCGTCACGACCGGACCGTCGGGAAGATCACTCATCGAGGAGTAACCAGACGGCGAACCGTGATGGTGACTGGGCAACTCGAACAGGGCGTGCGGATGCGGTGCAGCAGCACCGCAGGTGCAGGACGTCGGCACAGCAGTCGCGGCGAGCACAGCGACGAAAAAGACAGCGATGGTAGCGAGCGAGGCGAATCGTCGAAACACTGCCGGCCCTACCTAGGCGCTGAACTCAGCGCTTTCCCATTCAATGGTACGGCACGAGATCTCGAAAGAGACAATGGGGAGAACCATGACTCGCAGCAGCGCTGCAACCCTGTCCTGCGAAGACTGATCGTGGTCAGCTCCGAGAAAGCGCGGCGCGGGAGGCATTCGGTACGGAGCCCACACCAGACGTTCTCGCGAGTTCAGCGAGATCGTTGCGACGGCAAAACGCAGCGGGGCGCGGACGAATGCAGTACAGGGTGGCGTCGAGGAAAAGCGGCGCCTCTACAGTGCTGACCTTTCAGAAGGGTCAGCTCGCAAAGTGGGGCATGACGCGTTCGACGAACGCCTGGAGCGCCTCGAAGTCGACCGGTGGCCGGATCGTCACATTGATCCAGTTCGCTCCAGCAGCGTGATACTCCGCGAGCAGCGCACTGATGCGGTCGGGGCCACCGATGAGCCAGCCCGGCTGTTCGAGCGCATGCGGCCCGACCTGTTCGACGAGCTGCTCGCGGAGACGGGACACTGTCCGCTCGTCGTCTTCCGTCGCCATATAGAGCCCGACCTGAACCGCGATCTGGAGCGTCGCGGGGTCGCGCCCTTCGACTTCGCACCAGTGCTCCAGCGCCGCTCGCTTCTGGCGAAAGCCTTCCGGGCTGACGTAGGGGATGTTCCAGCCGTCCGCATGTCGTGCCGCGATGCGGGCTGTCCGGCGCTCACCGGCACCCCCGATCCACAGCGGCAACCTCGGCTGGAGCGGTTTGGGAAAGACCCGGGCCTCACGGAGCTGAATCCAGCGTCCCTCGAACGTCACCGCCTCCTCCTGGAGGAGCCGGCGCAAGGCCGTGATTCCTTCTTCCAGCTGATCGAGTCGCTCGCGATCCGAGAGGAACGGGTAGCCAAAGGCGCGATATTCCGGCTCATGCCACCCAGCGCCCAGCCCGACCTCCAATCGCCCGTTGCTCAAGTGATCGATGGTCACGATCGATTTGGCCAACAGGCCGATGTTGCGGAACTGAACGGCGAAAACCATACAACCGAACCGAATTCGCTGGGTATCGCAAGCGAGTGCAGCGAGCAGGGCGACCGCCTCGTAGTGTGGGATGCGGTCGGATGTCCGGGCATAAAAGTGATCCCAGACCGAAAACCAGGAGAAACCATGGGCATCAGCGAAGCGCCACAGCTGGCGGAGTTCGTCAGTCGTCGTGTTCTGCGGACCGACATGAATCCCGAACCGCATCCCCGGCATATCCCGCCTCTTCCCCGATTCAGGTCCCGTTCTCCCGAACCATACTACCGTGGATCGGCTCCCGTGGCTATGAGCGATCGAGAGCAGTCCCCGGAGCCTGAACACCCATGGTCACTCAGGTGACGAGATCCTGCAGCGTGTACAGTCCAGGTGATCGGCCGACGAGTCGGCGCGCTGCTTCCAGGGCGCCCTGTGCATAGGCGCGGCGACTCTGTACCCAGTGAGTCACCTCGATCGCCTCGTCGTCGGTCGCCAGCAGGACGGTGTGCCGGCCGACTTCGCCACCGGCGCGGACTGCATGGATGCCGACTTCGCCAGGTTGTCGAGGAGCGGTACCCGGCCCACGGCCGTACACCAGCTGGCTGGGAGCGGGCTCGCGGGCTGCGAGCAGTGTCCGTGCCAGCGCGAGCGCCGTCCCGGAGGGAGCATCTCGCTTGTGCCGATGGTGCCGCTCGATCAGCTCGACATCCCAGGTCGGCAAGCGCGAGACGAGTGTAGGGAGAAGCCACTGTAAGAGGGCGATGCCGAGGCTGAAGTTCGCAGCCTGGATGACAGGCACGTGCTGGGCGACCTGCCGGATGACCGCCTGATCGTTCTCGCTCAGGCCTGTCGTCCCGATCACCAGCGGGATACCCGCGTGCGCGGCGGCTTCCGCGACCGCCACCGTCACTGCCGGATGACTGAAGTCGATCACCACATCAGCTCCCTGGACGAGTTCGGCCACACGACTGGTGAGCGCGAGCGATATGGGGAGCTGTGCGGCGACCTCCTCGGGATCACGCGTTGGACGAATGAGCCCGCGGACGAGCTGGATATCCGGGGCGGACGCGGCCAGTTCGAGGATTGCGCGCCCCATTCTTCCAGTGACACCGGTGAGCGCGAGGCGGAGCATCACGCAGCCTCCCCCATCGGTCGCGCCAGAAGCGAGGCGGTGTGTGGACAACTGGCCAGCGCAGCGAGCAGTCGCTCGCGGTTGGCCGGGGCCAACGGCGCAAGGGGGAGGCGGACAGCCGCGCTGCACAACCCCAACAGTTCCGCTGCCGTCTTGACCGGCACCGGGTTAGTCTCGATGAACAGTGCGCGAGCCAGCGGGAAGAGTTCACTGTGGAGTTGGCGTGCACGTGCAAGGTCACCGTCGAGTGCAGCGCGAACCATCGTCGCCGTGGCAGCCGGCGCGATATTCGCCAGAACAGAGACGACACCGTGGCCTCCGACCGCGATGATCGGCAACGTGAGCGAATCGTCGCCGCTCAACACCGCGCTCCGATCACCCACCGCGAGGACCAGTTCGCTCACCTGGTCGAGCGACCCACTCGACTCCTTGAAGGCGATGACCGGTGCGATCTCCAGCAGGCGCCGCGCCGTCTCGGGGGCGAGATTGACACCGGTCCGACTCGGGACATTGTAGATGACGAGCGGGAGATCGACCGCATCGGCGATCGCGGCGACGTGACGAAGCAAACCCTCCTGCTGTGGCTTATTGTAGTAAGGCGTGACGACCATGGCAGCGGTCGCTCCCAGTTCGCGCGCTAGGCGAGTTCGTTGAATAGTGACGGTCGTGGAATTCGTTCCCGTGCCGACGATCACCGGGACGCGGCCCGCCGCTTGCTCGATCACGACCGCTGCGACACGCTGCCATTCGGTATCGGACAAACTCGGCGTCTCACCGGTCGTTCCGCAGGGGACGAGTCCATCGACCTGGTTGGCGATGAGCCAGTCGACGAGGTCGCGCAGTCGCGGCTCGTCGATCTCCTCACCAGCGAAGGGCGTGATCAAGGCAACGAACGTTCCGCGGAGCATGCTGTTCCCTCCTCATCGCATCACGCAAGACGACTCGAGGCCACACCGTAGCGCCGCGACGGGTGCGTCGCTTCCGAAAACGCACCTATCCCATCAGCGCCGGGCGCTCGACGACTGGTCGATCGGTTTTTGTTGTCTTGGGCGTCTCAGGACGTGAGGGAACAGCGTTTCAGGGGATAGACACGACGAGGGGCTCGTGCCGAGCAGCACGACTGCCGGGCCGACGTTATTCGTTCGAGGGCTCGCGCACCTTCACCCATCTCCTGCATCCTTCGGTCGAGCCCGTACCACTTTCAGAGTAGCAAGTCTCGGCCGTCTCGTCAAGCGAGGACGATGCCAACGATGGATCATCGTGCACCAAAGCGTGTTCGGCGCGGTCTCAGCTGATTGCATCGCCGCGGGCCGAGTCGAAGACCGGACGGGTCACATCGACGAGGCCGCGTTGCACGGTCGCACCGAGCAGCGACCGGAGTTGCTCGCTGAGCCAATCAGCCGCTGCCATCGCAGCGGCCGCCGTGACACCCTGGAAGGCATCGATCGGGAAGAGAATCGTGCGCGAATCTGGCGTGACGAGTCCAGTCCGGCTCTGCCGCCATACCCAGCGTCGAGTCCGGACGTCGTGGTCATGAACGTACACGATTTCTCCCACCTCCGGCTCTTCTGGTGCGTCGTCACCGAGGGGCAGAAAGCGATCGCCAGGCAGGCTCGCACGGACGGTCAGACCCTTCGGAGCTGTAGCGAGATCGTGCGCGCCGATTGGGACGAGAAACCGGAGCGACGCTGCATTCGCGAGATCGACGGCCGGGTTGATGCTCGGAGGAGGGTTACCCTTCAGTGTCCGGCGGACCAGCGCTTCGACCGAGCTCTGATACGTACTGGCGGACCAGCCGAGCTGGCGAAAGGCGCGCCGCCAGACGTCGATCTCCGGCAAGGTCTTGGGGTCGACCGCTCGCCAGCGCTCGCGCACAAGGTGGGCGCTTTCCGCGAGCAATGTGCGCGCCAGTTCGACGTGCCGCCGGTTGTCGACTCGATCAGCGACCAGAACGATGACCAGATAGTCGGGAAACTGCTCGAAGACTTCCGAGGAAACGCGGAAGACGGCCATCCCGCCTGTCGCCCTCCTCTATCCTGTCGTGCCGCACGGTTGGAGGATCCCGCGGCGCGCGACCTGCTCGTAGAGCCTGGCGACGACCGTCGTGACCCGGTGCCAGGAGAAGCGGAGCGCAGCCTGCCGAGCACCGACTTGCAAGCGCGTGCGGAACTGGTGGTCAGTAAGGACACGAACGGTCGCGGCTGCGAGTGCGACGGGGTCGTTGGGCGGAACGTGTAAACCGGAAACCTCGTGTTCGACGCTGAACCGCAAGCCGCCGACCTGACTGGCGACGACCGGTGTGCCGCAGGCCATCGATTCGACAGCGACGAGGCCGAACGACTCGTAGTGGGAGGGGATCAGGCACACGTCTGCTGCATTGTAGAAGAGCGGGAGTTCTCCCTGCGGTCGCGAGCCGAGGAAGCGGACGGTTTCGGCGATACCGAGTTCACGGGCATCGGTCATGACGCGCGAGAGGGCCGCGTCAGGTCGCGAGCCAGCTGAGGCATCGAATCCACCGCCGAGAAAGAGGAGGAGCGGCTGGCGCGGCGCCAGTTCTCGCGCGATCCGTTGCCAGGCGCGCAAGAGAACGTCGATCCCTTTGACCGGGTCGATCCGCCCGACGAAGAGAGCGACGGGGCGATCGAGTGGGATTCCCAGCCGACTGCGGGCGGCTGCACGATCGAGCGGTCGGAAGTGCTCCGCGTCGACGCCCGGCGGCACAGTGCACAGGCGAGAAGGTGGCGCGCCGAGTTCGTTGACGATCGTCTCGCGCTCGTCCGGATTGGCCGCGATGATCGCATCGGCGACCCGCGCGAGGCCCTGCTCGACCTGGAGACGGAGCACCGATTCCGGTGGACTCGCCTGCACGGTGTTCTTGAGGACAGCCAGGGTGTGGAACATGTGCACGAACGGGACGTCCCAATAGCGTTGCAAGAGGTGCGCAGCCCAACCGGAGAGCCAGTAATGGGCGTGGACGATATCGTAGGACAGTTGCTGGCGATCGACGAGATAGGCCAGTTCGCTGACGAACGTGGGGAGATAGCAGAAGAGCTGTTCCTTCGGTAAGGCGGTTGCGGGCCCAGCGTCCAGCGCATAGACGCGAACACCCGGGAACGGCTCGACGAGCGATGGAACAGTTGGATGATCGCGGCGGGTGTAGATATCGACTGCGACACCGCGCTGGGCGAGATGCCGGCTCAGTTCTCGGATATAGACGTTCATTCCGCCAGCGCTGCCGATGCCAGGCTGTGCGAGCGGCGATGTATGCACGCTGAGCATCGCGACGCGTTGGATTCCCGGGACTGGGAAAAACTCCCGGTGCTCGCGGTTGGGCTCCACGCCTTCCTCGCTCCCTCTCTTTCGCACGCGCCCGAAACAAAACCACCGGAGGGGAAACCGGTGGCGCGCGGCGCACGTGCTCGGCGCCCGCGGAGGGACTCGAACCCCCGACCACAGGGCTTAGGACGCCCCGGCTCTTTCCCCTGAGCTACGCGGGCGCACACCCCAGCGCATGTTCAATTCTAGCGGAGGAGCATGCCGCGGCGCTAGGACTCCTTGGCAGCCCCGTGGACGGTTTGTTATACTGCTTGCGGTTGGACGGGGAGTGGCGCAGCCCGGTTAGCGCGCCGCGTTCGGGACGCGGAGGTCGGAGGTTCGAATCCTCTCTCCCCGACTGCGGGGGCCGGTTCGACCGGCCTTTTTTGTTCCAGTCGGAGTCGCAGCATGTGCGACGAGAAAAGCGAGCCGATGAGGGGCGAGCAGCAGCGACTGCGTGCGCTGCCGTCGGTCTCCTCCCTGATCCAGCATCCGGTGATCGCACCGTTTGCACGAGAAGTCGGGGCGCGGAGCCTGACGCGTCTGGCACAACTCGTGTTGGAAGAAGCGCGCCAGGCGATCCTCGCTGGCCGCCCAACCGGTGACGTCGTCGCTGTCTTGCAACGGAAACTCCAAAAGCTCTCCCAGCCGCGCCTCCGCTCGGTCATCAATGCGACCGGCGTCATCATTCATACCAACCTCGGCCGTGCGCCGGTCAGCGATGAGGCGGCGCGTGCCATGGCGGAGGTGGCAGGCCGCTACACGGCGCTGGAGATCGAGTTAGAGAGTGGGCGGCGGGGTGGACGGATGAGCGAACTCAGTCAGCTGCTCGCGCTTCTGACGGGAGCCGAGGCTGGGCTCGTCGTCAACAACAATGCAGCTGCTGTCTTGCTCGTCTTGAGCACGTTCTGCGCCGGCCGCGCAGTCCTCGTTTCGCGCAGCCAGGCAGTGGAAATCGGAGGCGGTTTCCGGATTCCCGACGTTCTTCGGCAAAGCGGTGCCCGGCTCGTCGAGGTGGGGACGACCAATCGGACCTACGTCCGCGACTATGCCGAAGCGATCAGCGATGAGACGGCGGCGATTCTCTCGGTCCACTGGAGCAATTTCCGGATCATCGGCTTCACGGCACAACCGGAGCTCGGCGAACTCGCTGAACTCGCACATGCGCGCGGACTCCTGCTCATCGAGGATCTCGGGAGCGGCGCGCTGCTCGATACTGCAACCTATGGGCTCGCCCACGAACCGACTGTCCAAGAAGCGATCGCTGCCGGTGCCGATCTGGTCTGTTTCTCGGGCGACAAGTTGCTCGGTGGTCCGCAGGCGGGGATCATCGTCGGGAGGCGAGAACTCATCGAGCGGGTCGAGCGACATCCGCTGGCCCGTGCGGTCCGCGCGGACAAGACCGCCTTAGCGGGCACTGCGGTGACTCTCCGACATTACCTGCGCGGGGAAGCGATCGAGAAGATTCCCGTCTGGCGCATGATCGCGACGCCGCTCTCCGCGTTGGAGGCGCGTTGCCGAGCCTGGCAGTCGGCGCTCCGCGACGTGGTCGAGGCGGAGATCGTCGCGACCGAGGCGACGGTCGGTGGAGGCTCGTTGCCCGGGGAAACGCTCCCGAGCCGGGCACTCGCGCTGGGGGCAGAAGCGATCGCCGAGGTCCAGCCTGGTCTGACCGTCGAGGAACTCGCTCGCCGCTTGCGGACTGGTCAGCCGCCAGTCGTGGGGCGCGTCGAGGCCGATCGCCTGCTCCTGGATGCCCGAACAGTCATGCCCGAGCAAGACGAGGCACTCGTCGAGGCGCTCCGCCGTTCTCTCGTCATCAGCTGACCGGATCCCGTGTGTCGCGGAAGTAGGGGCTGCGTTCCGGATAGAACTCGGGGAAGCGTTTCTTGAGCGCTTCGATCAACTCGAGTGCACGCCGGAGTTCGGCCCGGTCGCCCCGCTCTTCGGCATCGCGCACTTCGCTCAAGAGCGAACGCAACCGCTCGTCGTGACGTTCGCGACGGAGCCTGCGGAAGGCTTCCCGGATAGCCTGGCGAGCGAGCGGCACTGGGAGGTCGGGTTGTGTCGCGAATCGCTGGCGCAGCTGGGCAATGTCGTCCCGGAGATCCTCTGCCAGCGCCGTGTCGTCGAGTGGTTGACCGGCGAGGAGCAGGCTGACGAGTTCGCGATAACGGGCATCGGTGATCGTCTCCAGGTCGATTTCGCCGACCAGAAGGGCTGCTGCCTCGGGATAGCGCAGAAGAAGGCCGACGAATTGCTGCTCGGTAGAGAGTGGCTGAAGGATTTCCGCTGCGGTCGTCTTGGGAGAGGGTTCTCGGGCCGGTCGACGTCGGATCGAGGCGAGGAGGCGTCGAACCGTCTCCTCAGGCAGGCGCAGCCGGGCTGCGACCGAACGCGTGTAGAGATCGACCTGAACCGGGTCGCCGAGTTCGAGGAGGAGGGGGGCGATGCGTTGGAGCAACGCGGTGGCCGCACGAGGATTCGCGGGGGCTTGGTCGCCGAGGAGCATATCCAAGTAGTAGTCGACGAGCGGCACGGCATGAGCGAGGGTGTCGTCCCAGCGGGAGCGATCCTGCCGAATGAGGTCGTCGGGATCGAGGCCTTCCGGAAGCACTACGACGGCGAGTTCGACGTCCAGCGTGCGCTCGAAGCGGATCAGTTGGCGGGGATCGACGATGGCACGTTCTCCCTCCGCGAGGGCGTGGCGAAGCAGCTCCAGTCCGCGCAAGGTCGCCTGGCGTCCGGCGACGTCGGCATCGAGCGCGAGCAGGATGCGGTCGGCGAGGCGACGGAGCTGTCTCCCCTGCCGCTCGGTCAAGGCGGTGCCGAGCGAGGCGACGGTGTTCGTGTAACCGAACTGATGAGCCGTGATCGCATCCAGATAGCCTTCGACGACGATTGCCGTACGCTGCTGGCGAATCGACTCCTCGGCGAGATCGATCGCATACAATACGCTCCCTTTGTCGAACAGTGGGGTTTGTGGCGAGTTGAGGTATTTGGGTTGTGCCTCGCCCAACGTGCGTCCTCCGAAGCCGAGGATGGTACCGTGTCGGTCGCGGATGGGGAAGATGAGTCGGTCGCGAAAGCGATCGACGATCGAGCCGTCATCTCGGCGCACGACGAGGCCAGCCGTAACGAGTTCCTCCGGTCCGGCACCGTGTTGCGTGAGATACCGGACGAGCGCAGTCGGGGCATCGGGTGCGTAGCCGAGACCGAAGCGCTCGGCGGTCGGACGATCGATCCCGCGCCGTTCCAGGTAGGAGCGCGCTGCGACACCGAACGATGTCCCCCACAGCACGTGGGCGAACCATGCCGCGGCCAAGCGATTCAGTTCCGCCAGTCGGCGACGCTGCTCGTCTTCGGCACGTTCCTCCGGTCGGAGTGGCGAGAGCGTGATCCCGGCTCGCTCGGCCAGGCGCTGCAGGGCCTCGCGAAAGTCGAGTTGCTCGATGCGCATCAAGAAACTGATCGCGTCACCGCTCGCTCCACAGCCGAAGCAATAGAACGATTGTGTTTCGGGGAAAACATAAAAAGAGGGGGTCTTCTCCTGGTGAAAAGGGCACAGGGCCTTGAAGTTTTTCCCGGCCTTGCGCAGCTGGACGTACCCGCCGATCAGATCGACGATATCGATGGCTTCTCGGACTCGTTCGACGTCCTGGCGTCCCATCGATCTATCCGAGGAATGTCCAAAAGCGCGGTAACCAGATCGCTTCGAAGCACGCGAGTGCGTAGCGATCCGTCATGCTGGCGACGTAGTCAGCGGCGATGCGCTCGACTGGCTCGTTCTCGAGCATCTGGCGGAACGTTGCTGGCATCTCGTCCGGATGCGTGACGAAGTGCTCGAACAGGAACTGGATGATCCGCTCCGCCTTGCGCGTCTCTTCCAACCGGTTGAGCGGCTCGTAGACCCGCTCGAACAGAAAGCGACGCAGCTGATTGGCTGCTTCCTCCATCTCCGGCGAGAGACGAATGACTGGTTGGCCAGGTGAGAACGTGTCGAGCAGGGGGGCAGAGGTCGCGACGACATCGGCGACGAGACGATGGATCCGCTCTCCGTGCGTTCGTCCGAGCGTGTCGAGCACGTCCGCTGGGGCATCGGCCAGGGTGATCATGCCAGCGCGAAGGGCATCGTCGAGGTCGTGATTGATGTAGGCGATACCGTCGCTGATCTTGACCACTTGTCCTTCCGGCGTCGAAGGCCAGCCGGCGATCGGGCTACTGATACTTTCGATCGTCTTCGAGTGACGCAGGATGCCGTCCCGCACTTGCTCGGTCAGGTTGAGCCCTTGGCCATCGCGCTCCAACCGATCGACGACTCGCAAGCTCTGTTCGTTATGGCGAAAACCGGGAAAAACAGCGGCGAGAGCACGCTCGCCGGTATGACCGAACGGCGTGTGACCCAGGTCGTGAGCGAGGCCGATCGCTTCGATGAGATCCTCGTTGAGGCGGAGTGCACGGCCGATCGTGCGAGCGATTTGTGTGACTTCGAGCGTGTGCGTCAAACGGGTCCGGTAGTGGTCCCCGGGCGGCGCGATGAAAACTTGTGTCTTGTGCTTGAGACGGCGGAAGGCCTTCGAATGAATGACCCGATCACGATCGCGTTGATAGGGCGTGCGGAACGGGCATTCCGGTTCCGACTGCTGGCGCCTGGCATGCCGACTCGCCGTGGCCCGCGGATGAAGCCACTTCGCTTCTCGCTCCTCCAAGAGGACGCGTATGGTCGGCAGAGCCGTCTCTTCCATCTCGTCGCGCACCCTTCCGGTGAGAGAGTGTACGAACGCTGTCAGAGCTCTGCCAGCCTACATCTTATCGTTCGGAGAAGAGCGAGCCCCCGGCGCAGCACGGGGGCTCGTGACGAGACTCGGATAGCGTCATACGCGTGCGTTACGAGCGGCGGGTACGGGCGACTTGCTCGCGGTAGCGGCGGGCTGGTTCGGCGTAGGGGGCCGGACCGACCGTCACCCACACCTCGGTCTGCACGTGCCGCTCGACCGACGGCTTGCGCGAACCCCCGTTCGGCTCCCCCCAGACCACGCGCAGCCGCGTCCCCTCCTGGGCATACTCCGCGCGCACCGTCGCCAGCGAGAGCACCCGCTCCTCGTTCGAGGAGAAGCCGGTGAACATGGCAAAGCCGACGACCTCCCCGGCTTCGTTGAGGACGGCGTCGTACATCCAGGTCGCGTACTGGGCCAAGGGGAGATCGAAGTACTTGTAGCGCTGGCCCTTGGGATGCGTGACGAGACTGCTGATGACGCGCGCGGCCTCCTCCGGATCCCAGACCAGCGTCACCTTCTTGCGGTGCGGCTGGTCCTTGAGCTGTTCCAGGGCTGCGCGGCCGACGAAGTCGTG
>NZ_JBRBZA010000027.1:0-6431 GCF_053493975.1 Thermomicrobium sp. | reverse complement strand
GGAGGGAGCGACTCCCGCTGGGGAGCCAATGGTGCTGACCGATTGCCCGATCCGGATCCGCGCACTCGGGGTGCATCCGCGGGCCAAGCGGCTGGAGCGCTACAAGGGGACCTGGATCGAGGGGTGGACCGGACGCTTCCTCATAGAGGGGCCGCCGGAGTACTTGCGGCTCGCCTTGGAGGCTGGCCTCGGCGCCAAGAACAGCCAGGGGTTCGGGTATGTGGAGGAAGTCGATGAACGGTCGCTCAGTTTTAGGGGCCGTCAGGAGCAGTCAGGAGAGGAGGAAGGGGCGTGAGTCTTCACTGGACAGGACAACCGTTCGTCGATGCTGGACTCGCTGCTCTTTTGGCAGCTTCGGGGGCGAGTCAGCTCTCGGGGGTAACAGCAACGCATCTGGAGGTGGCTGTCCGCGAACTGGAATCGGTTCTCTTGAGTGACCAGGCCCTCGGAATCGGACTCGAGAAGTCATTTGCCAAAGGCACACTCTCACAAGTGTTTCCGAATAGTGAGTTAGTAAATCCGTCGAACTGGAGTAAGGGTCCAGAAGGGGTGCGAGAAAAGTACCGAACCGCGCTGAGGGAGGATCTGGCTCGAGCCAAGGAGGCTCTTCGTGCTGGGCAAGGCGATCGCTTGTGTGGCATTTGCGGGGAGCGGAGGCCTTCCGCGGGATTCGTGGTACTGCGGCGGGATCGTTTCCCGCTGCTCTCCGGTGCTGTGAATTTTTATCCTGGTCTTCTCCACGGCGTCGCGCTCTGCGGAGTGTGTTCCTTGGCCCTCCGGTTCGCCGTCGCTTCTCTCCTGCGGGTGGGAGAGCGTGGGCGATTATTGTGGTTCCTGCATTGCCCTTCGGATATCGTCGCAGCGCGTATCGCACAGGAGTATGGTTGGGGCCATTTCCGACGTCTTATCGCCGCGAATCAGCCGCTCGACTTTTACGGCGATTGGCGAACGGCCGGAAACAGTGGGGCAATCTTGTGCTTACTATGTCAGTTGTTACGAAAGTTTGCCAATCAATTACGCACAATCTATCAACATGGTATTCCGACTGTTGCATATGTGTTTTCTAATGATAATCAAGGTGGTTATGTCGAGGGTATACCTGTTCCCACATCTATTCTGGATTTCTTGCAGAGTCTGCAGCTCGAGTCAGTCGATGCATTCGACCGATTCGAGCGAGAGGTCTTGTGGGTCGACGCCGCGAAGGACAAGCGCGAGGAGGCGCAGCGTGCCCGTTTCGTCGCCAATGTCGCGGGTCGCATCATGCGCGCCGAGCCGATCGTCGGCGCTTGCCTCGGCGAGCAGAGGCTACTCGGCGGATGGATCGCCCACCGCATCTATTTGCAGGAGGTCAACGGAATGGATCACGCAGTTCTCGCGCTCTTGGAACGGACAGGGATCGCGCTCGCGCAGCACGAGCGCGGCAAGAAGCTGATCGGGAGGCTCGAGCGTGCGCCAGCTCGCGATGTTCGTGCGGTGTTGCTCGACCTCGTCCGCGAGGGTGTGCTGAGTGGTCGGGAGTTGGGGGCACTGCTACCGCCCAACGAGCCGACTAGTGCCCAAATCGTGCGCGATGTGCTGCTCGCAGTGGTCTACGAATACCAGCGGTGCGCTGAGACGGGACAGCCTTTTCCACAGCTTGCGGCAGGTGGGACAACTGTCGAGCCGGATGAGGTCATTCGCCGACTCGAACGAATCGCAAACGATCTGGACATGATGCTCCCCAACCGGCGGCAATGGATCGCTGATCTGATGACTGCACGCAAGACCGCCCAGATCCGAGCCACGTACTTGCGAGCGTTACGGTCGGGTGCCCTGTCACTGGTCGATTTCCTGTTTCTCGTCCCGCTCGGTGACGTCACGCAGGCCTGGGTGCGACGGGACTACCTCTTGGCGTTTCTGTTCGAGCGGGACCGCGAAGCAGTGCCGCCCGATATCGAATTGGTCGAGGCAGAGGAGGCTGCGATCGATACCGTAAGTCTGCTCACGGAGTAGTCGATTCGGCAATGAGCTGGGACAGCTCGTTCGGGCTAGAAGGAAGTAGGGGAAGCCAGGAAGGGGAGTCAGTACGATGGCAGCACGAGCAGCATACCCAGTGGTGACCGGGACAGTTCTCATCGAAGCAACCGGCGCCGCGCTCAACAATGCGGGGCAAGATGAGGGACGGCGCACCGATAACGCGATCGTCGTCAAACAGATTCAGATCGGTCGAAACCGGTATCCCTACGTGTCCGGGCAGGCTTGGCGTCGGTGGTGGCGAGAGGTCCTGTACACCGATTTCGACTGGACACCGAGCCCCGTCACTCGAGAGGCCAAGAGCGCTTACACGGAGGGCAACCCGATCGACTATGCCGAAGACGATCTCTTCGGCTACATGGCGGCACGGAAGCGCGGAAAGGATTCCGATACCTACCGGCGTGTCTCGCCGCTCCGGGCGAGTCTGCTCGTTTCGGTTTTCCCGAACGTCATCGTCAGCGACTTTGGACACTTTTCGCGCAATCTTCCGCCCGGGAGTGACATCATCCCGTTCGAGTCAGAGGTGTATTCGACCTACCTGCAGGGGGTTTTCAGCATCGTCCTGAGCGAAGTTGGGCGATTCGCGGTCGGCGCGATGGCCGACATCTCTCCAGAGTTGGCTCAGAAAAACGAAGGCCGCCTTCGCAAGGTCGCGACCGATCCCAATCAGACCAGGATCTATGAGCTACCAGTCGCGGATCGCGTCCAGCGCGTCCGCGAGGCGCTCCAAGCACTGGCGCGGTTGCGCGGTGGGGCCCGTCTAGCACGCAACTTATCGGATGTCTCCCCCGTGGCCGTGATCGTCGGTTTCCTCGATGGCGGGAACGCGCCGTTCCAGAATTTGTTCGCGAGTGATCCGGTGAATGCTGAGCAGGTGTTCTTGAATCTCGAGCGTTTCCGTTCGGTGTTGAGCGACTACGCTGACCGCGTCCTTTCCGTCAATGGCGGCAAGGCTGTCTTGCTCGGCTTGCGTCCGACCGTCCTGGCCAACGAAGACGAGGTCCACGAGGTGATCGCTCGTGGTGAGCCGCCGTTCGATCGAGTCGCGCTGTTCGACTCACCGCGGCGAGCGCTCGAGCGAGCCGCGGAACTGGTCGAGCAGGCCTACGCTTCGATCGGATGACCGTATGCGAGCGAGGAGCGACATGCTCGACGCAGCTGTCCGGATCCGCCTCACTGCACTGACCGCCTCGTTCCGGGCACCGAGCTTCGTCGCCTATCAGTTGTCCCTGGCTGTGCCGCCCTTGGCGACGATTTTCGGGTTACTCTCGGCGGCGCGTGGGCACTGGGTGATGCCGCAAGAAGTGCCGTGGCTTGCCTATCGGTTGACGTACGCAGGGCGTGCCATGGACTTGGAGACGATCTACACGGTCAAGCGAAAGGATGCGGCCGATACACCGCGCTTCAAGGAACGCAACATCGTGCAGCGAGAGTTTCTCGTTTCTCCAGAGCTGGACCTTTTTCTCCCTGTTGAGTGGCGTGACCCGTTCCTGCGCCCTCGATACCAGCTGGTATTGGGCCGAAGCCAGGATCTCGCGACCGTCGTCTCGATTGAGCCAGCAGCGCTCGAGCCGGTCTCGAGAGGGTCGGTGACAGGGGTGTTACTCCCAGCAGAGGTCGTGGCTCGCAATGGGGTAACAGCGGTTCTCCAAAATCTGCCGGTCGCCTTCACACCCGATCCTGAGCGTGCGCCGGTGCGGGTCACGATGTTCGGTCTCGTCGACGGAGAGCGTTCGGCACGCGGTCTGCGGCTCGTCTCGATCGAGGATGCGGCGGATTGGCTCGTGTGCGATCGCGAGTCCGGCATCGTCGTTCCTCTCTACCGTCAGGAGTGGATCCTCGATGGTCGGTGAACCGCTGGCGAAATCGGATGATCCGCCGATCACGCTCCGGCAACATACGCTGGAGGTCCTGGCTTACGTGGAGCAGGTCACCTCAGCGTACCGAGCGCTCTGGTCACGGGTCCTCGATTCCCAGTCAGTGGACCGCCTGGCGCGTGCCTTGCCGTTGGCTGCTGTTGCGCATGACCTGGGCAAGGCTGCGATCGGCTTTCAGCGCTCCCTGCGGGAACGAGGGTTCCGTTGGGAGTTCCGGCATGAGGTTCTTTCGACAGCCATCTTGCTGGCATCCGGGCACGCCACGAATGGCTCCGGCCAACTCGCCGCCGCAGCGGTCTTGACCCATCACCGTGACCTGACCGACGAACGTCTGTGGCGCGATTGCGCTGTCCCGCCGTTGCCCCGCCCGCAGTTCCTGGAAAAAGCGCGACGCCAGTTCAGCGAGCGAGCAGCCGAGTTGGAGCAGTTTTGGGAGTGGATCGCCCGCTTCTTGCAGGAGGTGGGGGAGCTGCCCCCTAGTCTGTGGCCGCGCTCGCCGCGTGATCTCGAGCCTCCGGCGTCGCTCCTGCAATCTTTGCGAGAGACCACCGATCATCTCCATGCTTTTCGTTCGACGGAGGGCTTGTGCCTGACGCTTTGTCGGGGTTGGCTTCTCGCAGCCGATCACGCGGCGAGTGCCGGTGTACCGCACTTCGTGATCACTTTTCCGACGAATTGGAAGGCCAAGCATGCTGCACGTTTGACACGGTCGCGGGCCCGGGGGGATGGCCAGTTCCGCGCCTTTCAGCGGGCGCTCGGAGAATATGAGGGGAGTGCTCTGCTCATCGCGCCGACTGGTGCTGGCAAAACCGATGCAGCCATCCGCTGGATCGCGCGCAACCGGATCAGCGGTGAGCGCGTCTTTTACATACTCCCCTATCAAGCGAGTATCGAGGCGATGGGAAAAACACTGGAGCGCCTTTTCGGCCGGGAGACGGTCGGGACGCTGCACGCGCGGACACTGGAGGTTGCATTCCAGCGGTACTTCAGTGGGGATGACTATGACGAAGCGTACCAAGCTGCACGCCAGGATGCCGAGCTGAATCGCTTGGTCCATAAGCCCATCAAGGTGACGACCCCGTTTCAGCTCATCAAGTGGCTCTTCGGGCTTCCGCGCTTCGAGGTCGGACTCGCCGAAATGGTCGGAGCGCTCGTGGTCTTCGACGAGATCCACGCTTATGATGCGCACGTGATGGCGCTCATTTTGGAACTCGTGCGCGTTCTGCGCGAACTCGGTGCTCGCTGCCTCTTTATGTCGGCTACTTTCCCGGAATTTTTGCGGCGACACATCGAGGAGGCGTACGGGCTGCCGCTCCGCCTGTTTCGCCTCGATCAGCCACCGGCAGTCGACGCGTGGGCGAAACTGTTCCTCGCGCAGGCTCGCCATCGAGTGGAGTGGACCGATGATCCGCTCGAGGAGTTGGTCGATCTTGTCGTCGACGCTACTCGCGCGGGCGAGCGCGTACTCGTCGTTGCGAATCGGGTGCAACAGGCACAAGTATTGTTCCAGCGGCTGGTCGAGCGCGTTCCTTGCGGGCTGCACCTCTTACATGGACGGTTGACGCGTCGCGATCGCGTCGAACGCGAACAGCGGATTCTCGCTGCCCTCGGGGGGGAGTCGCCCGAATCGGTGCATGTTCTCGTTGCGACGCAGGTCGTCGAGGTTTCGCTCGACATCAGTTTTGACCGGCTCGTGACCGAAGTGGCGCCGGTCGATGATCTTCTGCAACGCTTCGGACGCGTCAATCGCTATTACGAGCATGAGTCGCCGCGGCCGATCCTGATCAGCCGCACGTACGAGGATGCCCTGCACTACGTGTATGACCGCGAACGCCTGGTGCGCACGCTGGAGGAAGCTCCGCTCGACGGTCAAGCCCTCGATGCGTGCGATGCGGAGCAGTGGGTCGAACGCGTGTACCGCGAGGGCTGGACGACCAACGAGGGAAGACGCTTCGAGCAAGCGCTGGCGTCCTTTCGCGCAGTTATCGAAGGCCTGCGCCCGCTTCAACATGCCGAAATGGCGTACGAAGACTTTTACCGGCTCTTCCAGGGGACTGAGGTACTCCCCTCACCGTTCCTGGAGGAGTACACGCGGTACCGGATCGAGGGAAAGCACTTGCTGGCTCAGCAATTTTTGGTTCCCGTACCGTATGGCACGTTGTGGAAGCTGCAACGAGCTGGTCGCATCTCCCAACTCAAAGATGGAACACTCGTCGCATCGATCCAGTACGATCGCCATCTCGGGCTTCTTCCTGAGGTCGCTGATCTCGACACAATGATCGTGTAGGAGAGGGCTTTCCCGTGGATCAGATCGTCACTGGTACGCTCATGTCCTATGTCGGTATCTGTGACCGCAAGATTTGGCTGGCTGGTCATGCGATCGAAGGTTACCGTGACCACGAACTCTTGGCCTTGGGGCGACTGCTGGCCGAGTCAGCCTATCCCCGCGAACGCAAGGAACTGGCTCTGCCTGGAATGAAAGTCGACGTCTTGCGGCGTCGCCCCGCCGATGCCGACGAAGACGAGGCCCTCGTGATCGGG
>NZ_JBRBZA010000026.1:0-5453 GCF_053493975.1 Thermomicrobium sp. | reverse complement strand
GAAGAAGCGCAGGCGACGATTCGGATCGGGATCGGGCGGTTCACGACGCCCGAGGAGGTCGAGCGCGCAGCGGACCGGATCGCGTTCGCCTGGGAGCGACTCGTCGCAGCCGACTGGTGAGCGCTCGTCAGTCCACCGCTCAGTCGAGCTCGGGCAGGAGGTCGGCGCGCGGGAACTGCTGGTGCTGCAGCGCGCGCCGGACACGGGTACGACTCAGCTCGGCCAAGGCCGCGCGACAGAGCGCCAGACCTGTTTGACCGTGCTCGCGCCAGCTGGTCGCGGTGACGGGCGCGAAACCGTGGGCGAGGAGCGAATAGTTGCGGTGCTGCGTCCACTGCAGGAGGCGCGGGCGCTCGGCGGCCAGCCAGCCAGCGAGCGGCTCATCGGCGAGGTCAGCCAACAGATCCCAGGCCTGGACGAGGGCCAGCCGGACCGTCCCGTTCCCCTCGGCTCGACCAGCGAGTTTGGCTCGCCAGGCCTCGGGAAGGCGTGCCAGATCGACGTCGCTGGTGTCGATGCGATGCCCCAGCCAGAGACGCACCTGAACGAGCAGCTCGAGCGCGCGGTAGACGCGGGCGACGGCATCGTCGTAGCGGGACTGGGCTGCCCGGCGCTCGGCATTGAAGAGGATGTCCTCGACGGCGATGTAGGGATCGCGCAGCTGCTCGAGGGGGGCCAGGCGCGGCGCGGGAGCGTCCGGCTGGCCCGGTGCGAAGGCGCGGACGACACCCGCCAGCTGGTCGAGGACAGTGAGCCAGCTGTGCCAGTCGCGCCGGTACAGGTCCAAGAACGTCCGGGCCGTCTCCAGTTCGTAGCGGTCCCAGGCGTCGAAAGCTCGGCAGAGGTTGCGAGCATGCTCCAGGCGGGTGCGCAGCGGCGACGAGAGTTCGCGCTGCAAGGCCTGGTCGAGGGTAGCCGCCGCTTCGGCGTAATCGAAGCGCTCGAGCGCGAGGCGCGCTGACCGGACGAAGCGATGCGCCCGGACGTCGTGGACACCGCTGACGGGGGCGAAACTCTCCGTCCCCGGGATGACGGTCGCCTGGTGTCCGCGCGCTCCTCGCACCAGGCGGAGTTGCACCTCGGGGCGTCCCTCGCTGTCCAAGGCGGCCAGGACCAAGGCGGCGCTCATCGACTTGGTCCCGGCGGTGTAGTCGGCCAAGAGTTCAGCGTCCGGGAAACGCCGTCGGAGATCGGCGAAACACTCGACCAGGTGCTGGTAGCAGGCCACCAGATCGTCGGGGTCTTCGAGGGAAAGGACCTCGTACCGCTCGGGTGGGAGACCGACCAGCGCCGCATACTCGTCGACGAAGCGCAGGGTCCCCGCCTGGGCATCGGCTGCTGCCGAGCACACGAAGACGACGAAGTCCGGGAGCGCTTCCCGCAGGGCGTAGGCTTCCGGGCGATCGGCGACATTGCCGTCCATCGGCTTGCCGACGTTGAGGACCAGGACACGACGCACTGACTGGCTCATCGCTCACTTCCCGCTCCGAAACACGCCGTAGCCGCTCGTCGTCTTGGCTCCGAAGCCGAGTTGGGCCAGTCCCTTCCGCAACCATTCCGTCGCCAGCGCGCGCAGGCGCCCGTCGGAATCGCTGGCTCCCTGGCGGAGCCCGACGGCGATCCGGTAGCGCGTGCCCGGCGCCACAGCGAGGAAGGTGATCGGGGTCGGGTTCTGCCAGGGTGTCGGCGGCTCCTTCCCGGCATAGTAGTTCGGGTAATGCGGATTCATGATGTCGAGTTCCAGGCGCCAGCCCGGCTCGGGGTAGGCGTCGAAGAAGACGAGCGCACCGGCCTGAGCGACCTCGTGCGCTTCTCCAGCGCGGGGTACGCGGCCGAAGACGGCGAGAAAATCGGGATCGGACTCGTCGCGCCGCTCGACCAGGTGCGCGTAGGCTCGGGCGACACCCTTGAGCCCGCTTCCCGGCAACACGGGAAAGCCGAGCCGGTCGAAGCGGAAGCCGATCTCGAGCGGCCCGTGTGCGCCGAGGCCGGTGACCAGGCGCGCCTCGAGCTCGACGGAGAATGGTTCCGCTCCGGCTGCACGCACCGTCGCCTCCCAGCGCGCCAGGATCTGCTCGGCGAGAGCGCTCTCGGCGAGCCGCGCGGCTGCTGCGATCACCTCGCGGAGGAAGTCGCGGCGCGGTGTCGCGTCGGTACGGTCGCCGAAGACGGCGGCTTCCGGCGCGAAGCGGTCGAAGAGGAGCGCGGGGTTGGCGACCTGGCTGCGGGCGCTGCTCCAGAGCGTCCGCGTGGCGGACGGGAGGAGCGGGTGCGGCCGCCCTGGTTCACCGCTGGAACTTTCCGCTGACCGATCGCGGTCACGCGGCGGGCCGGAGCGGCTACCCGACGGTGGTCGCGCCCCACTGCGTTGCGGTCGGCGACCGTTGCCACCCGGCTGTTCGGATCGTGGTCGTTCGCGCATCGGCTCACTCCTTCACGAGCTCGGCTTCGGCGAACCGCTTGAGCCAGGTGAGGAAGGCGAGCGCTTCCAGCGTGGCCCGACGGTACTCGGCGACGTCAGCGGACTGGACGATCCAGTCGCGGAGGTCGTCGCGGGCTGTCCCGAGGAGCTGCTGACTGACCCAGCGGGAGAGATCGCGAGCGAGTTGGCGGTGTTCGTTCTGTTGGTCCTTGGCCTTCGCTGCCAGGAAGGCGAGGGTCTGGCCGAGCCCGTGCATTTGGACGAGCGAGGCGACTTGACGAGCGAGCTGGCCGTACTCGCTGGCGAAGTCGGTGCGTTGGACTGCTTGGACGCATTGCCAGGCGAAGGCAGCTCGCTGCTGCTCGAGAGTCCGCTGTCGGGTCTGGGGGATGCTCATCGCTCGGACCTCCTCTCAGACGTGCGCGACGCGCAGGACGACGGCGCCGCGGCCAGTCGTCTCGTCACCGCCGAGGCGGACGCGCCGGCCATCCAGCTGACCGGTGAGCCAGGACAAGAGGGTGCGGCCGTCCTCGTCGACTCTGTCGTAGCGGGAGCGGGTGGCAGCCAGAAGCCCGACCAGGAGCGTCTCGGCGGGCAGGGCCTCGGTCGTCCAGAGCGCTCCGCTCTCGACCGTCTTGGTCCGGTCGTCCAGGCGGACATGGGTCTCGATCTCGGTCGCGTAGAGGACGAAGTCGCGGAAATCGTCGTCGGCCAGGACGCAGAGGTGGGCAGCCAGGTTCGCGCGCCACCAGGCGTACTCCGGCGTCTGAGGCAGGGCGTGAGCAGCCAGCCATTCGGCGAGGGACGAGACCAACCCAGCCTGGTCGCCGGCGAGCGTGAAGCTGTACTCCTCGAGGACGACACCGACCTGCTGACCGGCCGAGGTGAGGAGGGCGCTCCGATTGGCGACAGCGCATTGCTGGGACCGGAGACCGGCGAAGCGGATGGGATCGACCGGCCCCTCGAGTCCGGCCAGCTTGGCCAGGCGCACCAGGCGCGCCAGTGCTGCGGGACTGGTCGTCCAGGCGAAGACGCCAGCCAGCGAGCGCACGGGGAAGAGGACGACCTGGAGATCGGTCACTTGGAGCGCTCCGGCATGGGTGGAGGCTTCCTCCGGCCGATCGGGGCCGAAGAGGGCACGGTGGCGCTCGGCATCGGTACCGTTGGGCTGGGTGACCGCCCGCAGGACCCCCTTGACGCTCGAGGCCTGGACGATGGGGAAGCCGGTGATCCGCTCGCGCTGGATCGGGAGATCGACCGTGCCGACGGCGCGGCCGGTCCCGGCGTGCACCGGTGTTTCGCAGTAGGCGAAGAGCAAGGCACTCGCGTCAGCCATCTCACCATCCTCCGATCATGACCGTTCCGAAACCGATCTCGGCACCCCAGTCGCTCACGGTGGGCCAAGGGAGGTCGCTGGTCCGGCGGAGTCGGGCCTCACCGTGGGCGACGAAGTAGTAGGCACTTCCAGCCGGCACTGCCCGGCGTGCGGGACGCTCGCGACCGCGCGCCAGATCGAAGCCACCGACCGACTCGTAGCGGTCGAGCGCAGCCGCCACCAATTCGACAGACCCCTCGAAGAAGGCGCCCCAATCGCGCGGAAGCCACCCACGCTCGAAGACGGTGGGAGTGAGGAACAAGACGCTGAAACGCTCCGGCAGGGGATCGGGTGCGATGGGAAGGAGCGGTTCAGCGAGCACCTCGAAGCGGGCGGAGCGGCGCTCGCCGCCGAGCGCCAGGACACCCTCGCGCTCGGGCCAAGCGAGCCCGTCGAAGGCGAGGAGGAGCCCGACGCCCGGGTGCAAGCGGACGTAGCGGGCCTCGTAGTAGAGCCCCTCGCGCGTCGTGCGACGAGCCGTGTCCTGGGCGATGCCGATCCGGACTTCTTCCGTCCAGAGCTCCTCCTGCGGCACGCCGGTGACGGACTCTCCTCGGGAATAGGCCGCAAAATCGGCCAGGCGCAACCAGAGTCGCTGACTGGCCTTCTCGGACTGCTCCTCCCCGAGTTCCCAGAGCGGGAAGAGACGAGGTGTCGGTGCAGGCAGGCGCAGTCCCGCGGGCAGCTCGGCTGGCGCGGGCAGGCGACGGAGCGTCGCGCCGCGCGCGACCGCATCGGCCGGTGGTGGGACCAGGACCTCGACCGTGCCGTCCGGAGCGCGGCGGGTGACCAACGGGCCGATCAGGCGCAGCGGGCCCCAGTCGTCCGGTCCACCGACCACTTCGGTGACGGCAGCGTCGTCCCAGGCCGGAACGCGGGAGTGAACCATGAGGTGGTAGGCGCGCAACGCTCCCTGGACCACCAGCGGGCTGGGTGGGAAGCGGCTCGCGGCGCGGAACTGCTGGCCGGCGGTGAAGGGGCGTCCGTCGCGGAAGAGCCAGACATCGAGCGGTTCCAGGAACAGCGTGGTCACTCGCCACCTCCTCTCGCCACGAAGCGTGCCAGCGCGAGCCAGTCGGCCAGTTGGGCCGGTCCGGAGGGCACGCGCTCGAACCGTCGCGCGTCGTCCTGGTCCGGCAGACTGGCGCGCAGCTGGTCGTAGACCGTCGCGAAGCCGCACAGCCGCTCGACCAGCCGCTCGCGCTCGTCCGCCGTACCGCTGGGCCACTTGCCCTGGCGTTTGACCGAACGAGCGAGCACGGCACGGAAGGCCGCATCGGCCTGGGGGAAAGCACGGGCCAACTGACGCAGGTCGGTGGGCAGGCGGCCGGAGAGACTCCCCGGGCCGTCGCGGCGGAAACGGTCGACCAGTTCGGCGAAGTCGAGCGCAGCCAGCTGGTCGGCGCGGGCGACGACGCGAACGATCTCGCCGCCGCGCGGTTGGAGCTCAACGGCGACAGCCTTCTTGCCGGGCAGCCGCTTGGCCCGCTTTTCGGCCTCGCGGGCGCTCTGGAGGAGGTCGCCGAGCGGTTCCAGCCAGTGGCCGATGGCGATGCCAGCCGAGGCGGAGCGCTCCTGCGTCTCCTCGGTGAACGCCTTGCCGAGCACCAGAGCCAGGGGAACCGCCTGCTCGGCCGGCACGAGTGCCACGACGTC
>NZ_JBRBZA010000025.1:0-47448 GCF_053493975.1 Thermomicrobium sp. | reverse complement strand
CCGCTCCTCTCCTTCGCGCTCGCGCCGCTCGGTGCGGCGGTCATCCCGTTCGGTGACACACTGCGGCTTTTCGGAATCGAGATTCCCTTGCTGGTCGCCGACATCAATGTCGCTGTCCTCTACGTGCTGGCGCTCGGCTCGGTGGGGGTCTATGGGATCATTCTCGGTGGGTACGCCTCCGGGAACCGGTACTCGTTGCTCGGCGCACTCCGCTCGACAGCCCAGGTGATCAGCTATGAACTGGTGCTGGGACTCTCGCTCGTCGGAGTTTTCATCTTCTCCGGCTCACTGAGTTTGCAAGAAATTCTGCGCGAGCAACAGCGCATGCTCGTGCTCGGTCCGCTCACGCTGCCGAACTGGTACATCCTGTCGCAACCGCTGGCCTTCGCCTTGTTCCTGATCGCGGCGGTCGCTGAGACCAACCGGGCCCCCTTCGACCTGCCGGAGGCGGAGACGGAGCTCGTGGCTGGTTACATCACCGAATACTCTGGTTTCCGCTTCTCGTTCTACTTCTTGGCAGAATACATCAACATGATCGTCGTCTCGCTCCTCGCGGCCACGCTCTTTTTGGGTGGGATCGATGGGCCTTTCGCTGATGGGGTGTGGTGGCTGGCGCTCAAGGCGCTCTTCTTCCTGTTCTTCTACGTTTGGCTGCGCGCCACGCTGCCGCGCTTCCGCTACGACCAACTGATGGGACTAGCCTGGAAGGTGCTCTTGCCGCTGGCGCTCCTCAATATCGGACTGACCGGTTTGGTGCGTCTGTGGGGCATCGGCGCGCTCTGAAACAGGAGAGGGAACGTTTTCGATGTCGCTCGAGGTCGCAGTGTTCTCCTTGCTCGCGGTGGTGAGCGTTCTCGGCGCGCTCGGGGTGGTGCTCGCCCGGAACCCGGTCCACAGTGCGATCGGGTTGGTGCTCTCTTTCCTCAACGTGGCTGCGATCTATCTCGTCGCACGCGCCGAGTTCCTGGCTGTCGTGCAAGTCATCGTCTACGCCGGAGCGGTCATCGTGCTCGTCGTCTTCGTCACCATGCTGGTGCATCCGGACGATCTCCCGGAGTTCCACGGACGTCGCCCGCTCCGCCTCGCGACCGGTCTGGTGCTCGGTGCGGCATTATTGGCCGAAGTCGCCGCAGCCGTCCTGGCACGGGGTGTGCGCGGGGCACCGGGACCGTGGACGGATGAAGCGGTGGCTGCGGTCGGGGGCAATACGCGCGCGCTCGGTCAGGTCCTGTACGTCGATTACATGCTGGGGATTCAGCTCACGGCTTTGCTGCTTCTGGCCGCGACGATCGCAGCGATCGCGTTGGCTCGTCCCGAAGCGATCGGTGAGCGGATAGCCGCAGCGCGCCGGGTTCTCACCATCTCGCTGGCGCATCCGCGTGGTCTCGACCAACCGGAACTCCCGTTGGCGTTGCCTGGAGCTCAGGACGGTCGGGTCAAATCGGCCGGGGGAGGTCGAGCGATCGTTTTGGCTCGCTCGGCAGACGAGTTCACCGAGCAACCGGCCTGGGGCGAATGGAGGGCGCGATGAGCGAGCTCTCGGCGACGCACTACCTCCTCCTGAGCGCTGCGCTCTTCATCATCGGCATGGTCGGAGTCCTGACGCGACGCAACGTGCTCGTCATCTTCATGTGCATCGAGTTGATGCTCAACGCAGTCAACGTGAGCCTGATCGGCTTCGCGTGGGAGCTCCACCAGCTCACCGGCCAGGTCTTCGCCTTGTTCGTCATCGCGATCGCTGCTGCCGAGGCGGTCGTGGGTCTCGGCATCGTCATGGCGCTCACGCGCCGGACCGATACGGTCGACATCGACGAACTCCGCCAGCTCCGCGAGTGAAGGGGAGGAATGATGGAGCGAACAGTCGGCTGGCTGGTCATCATCCCTCTCGCACCGCTGCTGGCTGCCCTCGTCAACTTTCTCGTTGGTCGCTGGTGGATTCGCCAGCGAGCGCATTGGCTGGCGGTTCCCGCCGTCGGCCTGTCCTTTCTCGTGAGTCTCGTCGCGGCAGTCGAGGTGCTCGGACAGCACCACGTGCTGCGCCAGCCGCTCTACACCTGGATCGCCGCCGGTGACTTCCGTGTCCCGGTCGAGTTGGTCATCGACGAGCTGACCGCCGTGATGCTCCTCGTGGTGACGGGGATCAGCTTCCTCGTCCACGTCTACTCGATCGGGTACATGGCGCACGATCCGGGCTATTACCGCTTCTTCGCTTGGCTACCGCTGTTCGTGTTCTCGATGGTGATGCTGGTTTTGGCCAACAACTTTCTCGTCCTGTTCGTCTTTTGGGAAGCCGTCGGACTCTGCTCGTACCTTCTCATCGGCTTCTGGTTCCGGCGTCGGTCGGCGGCCGATGCAGCGAAGAAGGCCTTCATCGTCAACCGGATCGGTGACTTCGGGTTCGCGCTCGGCATCATGCTGATCTTTACCAGCCTCGGGACGCTCGAGTACCACGCGGTCTTCCGGGCTCTCCCCGAGCTCTCGACCGGTACGGTCACGGCGATCGCACTGCTCCTCTTCACGGGGGCGATCGGGAAATCGGCCCAGCTCCCGCTCTTCGTCTGGCTTCCCGATGCCATGGAGGGGCCGACCCCAGTCTCAGCGCTCATCCATGCCGCGACCATGGTGACGGCTGGTATCTTCATGGTCGCCCGCGCACACCCGATCTTCTTGGCCTCACCGCTCGCGATGGGAGTGGTCGCGACCATCGGTGGGCTCACGGCCTTCGTCGCGGCGACGATCGCAACGACCCAATTCGATATCAAGCGCGTCATCGCCTATTCGACGGTCAGCCAACTCGGCTATATGGCGATGGCTCTGGGAGTCGGCGCCTGGATTCCCGCCATCTTCCACTTGTTCACGCATGCCTTCTTCAAGGCGCTCTTGTTTCTGGGTTCGGGTGCCGTGATGCATGCGATGCATGACGAGCTCGACATGCGGCGCATGGGCGGACTCAAGCGCTGGATGCCGCTCACGTACTGGACGTTCCTGATCGGCGCGGCCGCCAATGCAGGGATCGTGCCGCTCGCTGGCTTCTGGAGCAAGGACGAGATCCTGGTCGGTGCCTGGGTCGCTGGAGTGCCACTCTTGTCTATCCTCGGCTTGGTCGCTGCCTTCTTCACCGCGCTCTACATGTTCCGCGCGGTCTTCCTCACCTTCCACGGGAAGCCGCGCTTCGATCCCCATGAGATCCATCCGCATGATCCGCCGAAGACGATGGCGCTGCCGCTCCTGATCCTCGCGGTCGGTGCCGTCCTAGCCGGATTCGTCGGGGTGCCCCCCGAGAATGGGTGGATCCACCATGCGCTCGAGCCGGTCTTCGAGGGAGCAAAGCATCACGAAGTATCGCTTGCGCTCACGCTCGGTATCGCCGGCGCTTCGACGTTCGTCGCACTCGCCGGTCTCTGGCTCGCGTCTGCTGCCTACGTGCGGGCAGCGATCGATCCAGCTGCGGTCGCGGCGCGACTGGGCCCGCTCTACCGGTTGGCTGCGAACGGCTGGTACTTCGATCTCGTCTACCAGCGAGCCATCGTCCGCCCGCTCGACGCGTTCGCGACTTGGCTGTGGCGGAACGTCGACAGCGCGATCATCGACGGTGCGGTGAATGGAGTTGCCCGGACAGTCGCTGCCACAGCCCAGCTCTGGCGACGGCTCCAGACGGGGTTGGTCGCCAACTACGCTCTCGCCATCGCCTTGGGGACGGTCCTGCTCGTCGGGATCTATCTCGCATTCGGGAGCACCCTGTTCCGGTGAGCGCGCAGGGAGGAACGATCGATGGACAATCTTCCGCTCCTGAGTCTCGTTACCTATAGTCCGCTCGTTGGGGCAGCGATCCTCTTTTTCTGGGGCGGCGCATCCCCGCGTGTGGCACGCTGGATCGCCCTCCTCGCGAGTTCCGTCTCCTTCGTCTTGTCCGTCGTCATGCTGGTCGCTTTCGATCCCCGAGAGCCCTCTCTGCAGTTCACCGAGACGTTCGAATGGCTGCCGGAACTGGGAATCGCCTACCGCCTGGGGGTCGACGGCATCAGCGCGCCCCTGGTCGGGTTGACGACACTGCTGACCGTGATCGCGGTTCTCGCCTCTTGGGATCCCATCCGGCACCGCGTGCGCGAGTACTACATCACCCTCCTGCTCCTCGCGACCGGCATGCTCGGGGTCTTCGTGAGCCTCGACCTGTTTCTCTTCTATGTCTTTTGGGAAATCGTCCTCATCCCGATGGCGCTCATCATCGGTGTCTGGGGGAGCGCCAATCGGGTGTATGCGGCGGTGAAATTCTTTCTCTACACGCTCGCTGGGAGCTTGTTGATGCTGGTCGGGATCGTCGCGCTGTACCAGGAGTATTTTCGCCAGACCGGCATCCGCACCCTGGACGTCGTGCAGCTGGCGCAGGGGCAGTACAGCGAGACGTTTCAGTTCTGGACTTTCCTGGCCTTTTTCCTCGCTTTTGCCATCAAGGTCCCGATGTGGCCCTTCCACACCTGGTTACCAGACGCACATGTCGAGGCGCCGACTGCTGGCTCGGTGATTCTCGCTGGTGTGTTGCTCAAGATGGGGGGCTATGGCTTTCTCCGTTTCAATCTACCTCTCTTCCCCGATGCGACACGACTGTGGGCTCCGTCGATCGTCGTGCTTTCGGTCATCGCCATCCTGTATGGTGCGCTGATGGCACTCGTCCAACAAGACTTCAAGAAACTGGTGGCGTATTCCTCGGTGAGCCACATGGGATTCGTCACCTTGGGGATCTTCGCGCTCAACCAACCCGGACTCAGTGGTGCGATGGTGGTGATGCTGAGTCACGGTTTCGTCACCAGCGCGCTCTTCCTCATCGTCGGTGTCCTCTACGAGCGAGCGCATACGCGTGACCTCGCCGCGTTCGGTGGGCTGGCGCGCAACATGCCGGTCTTCGCTGCCTTCTTCGGCCTCTTCTCGCTGGCGTCGCTCGGTCTTCCCGGACTGAGCGGATTCGTCGGCGAGTTCCTGGCGCTGCTCGGTGGATTCCGTGCCTATCGTTGGGCCGGAGTCTTGGGAACAGCGGTCGTCATCCTGGCCGCTTGGTACATGCTCCGGGTTTATCAGCGGGTCGCGCTCGTGCGTGCACCCGGTGAGCCGCCTGATCCCGACGATCCGGAACGTCGGCTCGCGCTCGCGCCTGGCCTACCACCGATCGCTGGCGGGAGCGATGGTCCTCATGCCTATCCCGATCCGCGGACGTTCCCAGACCTCACCTGGCGCGAAGCAGTGACGCTCCTGCCGCTCGCGCTGTTGACGATCTGGGTCGGCGTCTACCCGCTCCCACTGCTCGAGGTGCTCGAGCCAGCCCTGGCGGCTCTCGTCGCGCATGGGACCTAAAGGGGAGGTCACCGATGTCGCTCCGCTTGGCTGCTCCCGATTGGTCGCTCCTCGTCCCGCCCCTCATCGTCGTGGGCACGATCGTCCTGTTGCTGATCGTAGACGCTGTGCTGCGGCGTCCGCCGGCTCGCCTGCTGCTCGCGCTCGCCTTCGCTGGGCAAGTGCTGGCGCTCGCCTCTCTCTGGACCATCGACTGGGCGCAGGGCGCAACGACCTTCGGACAGAGCTACCGCGCTGACTGGTTCGCGTTGGCGGTCGCGCTCGTGGCGCTCATCGCTGGTGCGCTCTCGGTGCTCGTCTCGGCCGGGTACACCGAGTCGGGACTCGATCCCGAGGGAATCGGGCAGGCCGAATATCTTTCCTTGTTGCTCTTCTCGGTTCTCGGCACCATGCTGGTGGGCGCTGCCGGGGACTTCATCGTGCTCCTCCTCGGCTTGGAAATGAGCGCTGTGGCGGTCTATGCCCTCACGGCGTTCGCTCGTCGGCGCGTGACCAGTGTCGAAGGTGCGCTCAAATACTTCCTCCTCGGTGCGTTCGCCAGTGCCATCCTGCTTTACGGTATGGCCTGGGTGTACGGCTCGACCGGCAGCATCGTGCTCCGCGACGTCGCCGAGACGCTGCGGACTGTCGTCATGCCTGGACAGCCGCTGGATCCCGCTTTGCTCCTGGCGCTCCTGCTCCTCGCTGTCGGCCTGGGGTTCAAGATCGCAGCCGTCCCGTTCCATATGTGGACACCGGATGCCTACCAAGGTGCTCCGACGCCTGTCTCCGCCTACATGTCGGTGGTTCCCAAACTAGCCGGCTTTGCCGCGGTCGCACGGGTGCTCGTCCAGGGTCTGCAACCGCTCAGTGAGCAGTGGACGGGGCTCCTGGGTATTCTCGCTGCGATCACGATGATCTATGGGAACGTCGTCGCGATCGCCCAGCGTGACTTGAAGCGGATGCTCGGCTACTCGGCGATCGGTCATACCGGCTACATGCTGGCGGGCCTCGCTGCCTTCACGACCGGTCAGGCGGGGGATCGGAGTGTCGGCAGTGTCCTTTTCTACCTCTTCGCCTACACCTTCATGAACATCGGAGCCTTTGGAGTCATCGCCTGGTTACAGGAGCGTGGTCTCGGCACGACGCTCGACGATATCGCCGGTTTGGCCGGGCGGGCGCCGCTGGCTGCTCTCACGATGGCCATTTTCATGCTCTCCTTGATGGGTATGCCGCCCCTCCTCGGTTTCTACGCCAAGTACTACGTCATTCTCGCATTGATCGAGGCCGGTCAGCTTTGGTTGGCGGTGGCGATCGTGGTCATGAGCGCGGTGTCCGCTTTCTTTTACTTGCGCGTGGTGACCAGGATGTATTTCGAGGAGCCAGCCGGAGTGTGGCAACCGGCACGGACGCCCGTTTTAGGTTTGGGACTCGCGCTCACGACGCTCGCCACGCTCGTTCTCGGCTTGGTCTCCGGCCCGATCCTCGATCTCGTGCAACGTTGGCCTGCGGCACTCGCCTGACGAGATCCTGCCGAACACGACGCGCATGAACTGGACGCTCGAACCCTACGATGTGACGCAGGCTGCTGCGGTGGCCGCTCTTTGGAATCAGGAGTTCGGCCGCCAGCTGCCACTGTCACCCGCGTTGCTCGCTCTCCGCTGGCAGCCGGCTGACCGCGAGCTGACAGTGGCGCGGATCGCCCGATGGAGGGACCGGGTACTCGGGGCGCTCCTGGTCCGCTTCCCGACGAGCCCGTGGTACCCCCTTGGAACGGCTTTCGTCACCCTGCTCGTCGTCGATCGCGCGATGCGTCGTCGCGGCATCGGTCGCGCGCTCCTCGACGACGCCACGGCGATCGCCCGGAGCCACGGTTATCGTTCCCTCGTCTTCGGTGGGGGGCCAGGGCATCTGGTTCCGGGGATTCCGGCCGATGCTCCCCTGGAGACCTGGCGGTTCCTCCGGCGTGTGGGGGCACTCCCTCGCGAGATTTTCCACGATCTTCTCGTCGATCTCGCTCTTCCCTTACCAGCGGTATCCCCGCAAGCTGGCCTCCGTCTCGAACCTGCACCGCGCGAAGCGATGCTCGCTTTTCTGGCTCAGGAATTTCCCGGCGAGTGGGAGTCGGATGTCAGCGATGCCTATGATGCTGGTGCCACTGTCCTCGGCCTCTACCATGCTGAGACGCTCGTCGGTTTCGCAGCCATCCACTCGCCGGGGCAGTGGCCGCCACCACCGAGCCTCTTTTGGGCAGAGAGCTTGCCCGGTGCAGTAGCCGGCTTGGGTCCTCTCGGTATCGCGCAAGCCTATCGGCGTCGAGGGTGGGGACTGACACTGGTGATCGGCGCGTTGGAACGGCTGCGAGCGACCGGTGCTCGTTGGACGATCATCGATTGGACTGACCTCGCACCGTTCTACGGCCGAGCCGGAGCGCATCTCTGGCGGACCTATCAAGTCGCTGAGCTCGCGTTGACCTGAATCGCTCACAGTTTTGCCTCGGATCGGAACAGGATACGATCATGGCGACGCCGAAGGTCTTTCTTCAGCCTGGTCACGACAAGCCGGTCCGCCGTCATCATCCCTGGATCTTTTCCGGAGCAGTGGCGCGCATCGGTGGACAGCCTGACGATGGCGATATCGTCGAGGTCTACAGCAGCGAGGGCGAGTGGCTGGCGCGCGGTTACCTCAATCGGCGTTCCCAAATCGTCGTGCGTCTGCTGACGTGGGAGCGGGAAGAGGCGATCGACGAAGCCTTCTGGCACCAACGAATCGATCGTGCCGTCCGGGCCCGCGCCTCGCTCGGGCTCGAGAGCGTGACCGATGCCTATCGTCTCGTCTTCGCCGAGAGCGACTGGATTCCAGGGCTCATCGTGGATCGCTATGCCGAGTTTCTCGTCCTGCAGTGCTTGACGCTCGGCATCGAGCGTCGCAAGGAACTCCTCGTTCGCCTTCTCGCTGAGCGGTGCCGACCCGCTGGGATCTTCGAACGGAGCGACCGCGACATGCGGGAGAAGGAAGGCCTGGCTCCCGCGGAGGGCGTGCGCTGGGGGGACGAACCTCCGGACCGTCTCGTCATCCACGAGTACGGTCACCGATTCCGCGTCGATGTCCGGCACGGGCACAAGACCGGGTTCTACCTGGACCAGCGCGAGAATCGACGGCGGACCGCCGCGTATCTGGCCGGTCGCCGCGTGCTCAATGCTTTCTCCTACACTGGGGCCTTTGCGGTGTGGGCGCTGGCTGCGGGTGCTCGACACGTCGTCAATCTCGATTCGGCTGCCGATGTTTTGAGCGAAGCAGCCGTCAATCTCACCCTCAACGGCTTTCCAGACTCGTCGTTCGAGTGCGTGGAGGGCGATGCCTTTCGCGTCTTGCGAGCGTTCCGCTCGAGTGGTCGCCGCTTCGATGCGGTGATCCTCGATCCACCGAAGTTCGCTTTTTCCCAGGCGCATCTCCAGCGAGCGACGCGCGGGTACAAGGACATCAACCTGCAGGCGCTCCATCTCCTCGAGCCTGGCGGGATCTTGGCGACCTTCTCCTGCTCCGGCTTGGTTTCGGCCGATCTCTTTCAGAAAATCGTCTTCGCTGCTGCTGAGGATGCCGGGCGAGAGGTCCAGATTCTGGAGCGGCTGGCCCAGCCACCCGATCATCCCATTCGGCTCTCCTTTCCCGAAGGGGAGTACTTGAAAGGGCTGATCTGTCGCGTCTGGTAGCGGGCGGAGCGGCTCGGGCCCGCGAGCAGCCTCAGCGTCCGCTCACCTCGACGATCGCCTCCCGGAGGACGCGCCCCAACCGCTCTGCGCCAGTCAGGAGCTCCTCGCGGGAGAGCGTGGTGAAGCCCAAGCGAAGGCTCGGGCTCGGTCGATGATCAGGGTAGAACTCCGATCCGGGCACGAAGGTCACCCCAGCAGCAGCGCAACGCGGCAGCAGACTGGCACTCTCTGTCACGCTGCGTAGGGTGATCCAGAGGAAGAATCCACCACTCGGCAACGACCACGCTGCGCGTTCCCCGAGTTCGCGCTCGAGCGCTTCGGCCAGCAGCTGGCAACGCTCCGCATAGATCCGACGCGCTCGAGCCAGATGTTCCTCGTACCAGGGGCTCGTGATGACGGCCGTGATCGCTCGCTGGAGCAAGCGGTCCGACTGGATATCGGCTGCTTCTTTGGCGTCGATCAAGAGCTTCATCAGGTGCACTGGCGCGACCAGCCAGCCCACACGCAAGCCAGGAGCCAGCGTCTTGGAAAAACTCCCCAGCGAGAGCACCTCGTCCCAGAAGGCGCGCAACGGAGGCGGTGGCGGTGTTTCGTACCACAGATCGCCGTATGGGTCATCCTCGACGATCGGGACACCATGCTGCGCGGCCAACTCCACGACCGCGCGGCGCCGCTCGAGCGTCATCGTGACACCGGTTGGATTCTGAAACGTCGGCACGGTATAGAAGAGTTTGGGACGCGGTGAGCGGGCCAGGGCCGCTGCCAATTCGTCGAGGACCACGCCTTCCTCGTCCAGGGGAATCGCCTCGATCCGAACGCGATACGGCTCAAAGACCTGCAGGGCACCGAAATACGTCGGTCCCTCTACGAGGACCCGATCCCCCGGTTCGAGCAACGCACGCGCGACCAGATCGATCGCTTGCTGCGCACCCTGTGTGATCAAGATGGTATCGGGATCCACCGTCGCTCCTCGCTGTGCCATTCGTGCAGCGATGGCTTCGCGCAATGCCCGGTGGCCCTCGGTCTCTCCGTACCAGAGTCCGGTCGGTTCCGTTCGCCAGGCTCGGGCGAGCGCTTCGCCGAGTGGCTCGGCCGGCAAACACTCGAGCGGAGGTGCCCCGCCAGTGAAATGGATGACATCGGGTGGTGTGGGGAGCGACGAGAAATCCGTCCGGATGCAAGGGCGGAACGCTCTAGCCCGCTCGGCCAATATGGTCGACCAATCGATCCTCACGATCCCTCCGTCCGCTCGTTCTCGGCCCGATCGACGAGGGCGATCTCGATCCGTTTGTTGCTGCGTCCCTTCGAGCGGGTGCCGATGACGCGAATACCGCCGATTTCCCGCGTATTGCGGACATGCGTTCCACCATCTGCCTGGAGATCGAGTCCGCTGATCTCGACGACGCGGATCGACTGGATGCTCGGCGGGAGCAAATTGACCTTGGTTCGGATCAAGTCCGGTATCCGCTCCGCCTCAGCACGCGGAATCGTCCACCAGCGGACAGGGAGTCCACGGGCGATCACCTCGTTGGCCAGTTGTTCGATGCGTGCGACTCGTTCCGGGGCCAGATCCTCGAGTTCGAAGTCCATCCGCGCTTTGTCCACATCCAGGTTCGCACCGGTGACCAGAGCACCGAACTCGCGGAAGACCACTGCGGAAAGAACATGCAAGGCGGTGTGAAAGCGCATCAGCCGGTAGCGTCGCTCCCAATCCAACAGACCCCGCACGGACGTGCCTACCGGAGGTGGTTCACGATCGAGGAGATGCACGATCTCGTCCGCAGTCGCCCCGCGTCGCAGCGAGACCACTCGCCACGACCGACCATCGGCGCTCACCAGCTCACCGGTATCGTGCGGTTGTCCACCACCACCTGGGTAGAACGCGGTGCGATCGAGGATGACACCCTGATCCGGCGTCACCGCGAGGACAGCCGCCGTGAACTCGCGGACATAGCTGTCGTTCGCGTACAAAAGCTCCGTCGGCATCCCGACCGGCCTCCCTGCCGCGATGATAGGGTCCACGAGCGGCCACGTCAAACGGCCAGCGATGTCCAGGCGCGGTGCGCGATCGTCGCCCCGCTGACGGGAGTTTCGCTGCCGATTCGTTGCGAAGAGCCGAGCGAGCGCGCCGTTCACTGTTCGCTCATCGCCGCTGAGCCATTCGGCTCGGCTCGCTCCTCACGGGCACGCTCGAGCAACTCGAGCACCTCTTCATCGGTCGCCTGGTGAAAGTCTTCGTACCAAGCACCGACTCCATCGAGCGGTTCGGGCGCGATGAGTACCTCGACGCGATCGACTTCACGGCGCAGGCGCTCGACCGTGGACGGTGGCGCGACCGGCAAGGCCACGACGATCTGCCCCGGATGCTGTTCCCGCACGGCAGCGATCGCTCCCAGCATCGTGAAACCGGTAGCGACTCCGTCGTCGACGAGGATCGCCGCTTTCCCGGTCAAGTCAGGGAGCGGTCGTCCTCCCCGATAGAGCTGGCGTCGGCGCTCGAGTTCGGCCATCAACTTGGGGATCATCCGCTCGATATATTCGCGTGTCGCGACACCCAAGCGGATCTCCTCCTCGTTGACCGAGACGAAGCCGTTCTCAGCGACCACGCCGATCGCATATTCGGGGTTGAAGGGTGCACCGATCTTGCGCGTGAGGATGACGTCCAAAGGGATGCGCAGCGATCGCGCGATCTCGTAACCGACCAGAACTCCACCGCGTGGCAACGCGAGAACGATGGCCGGTGTCCCAGCCAGATCACGCAACCGTTCCGCGAGTTGCCGGCCAGCTTCGAAGCGGTCTCGAAACATCGCCCACCCCCACCAGTTCGTCCGATCGTCGCACTAGGCTATGATTGACACAATCGTGCGGCGACTTCTTCGTGCGCCGCAAACAACAACGGAGGATTTGTCGATGGCCAAACCGCGTCTTCGGATCATTCCGCTCGGCGGCGTCGGTGAGATCGGTAAGAGCATGACTGTTTACGAGTATCGCAACGATTTGATCGTGATCGACGCCGGCGCCAAATTCCCCGAGGAAGATCTCCGTGGAGTCGATCTGATTATCCCCGATGTCGGATACATCAAGCAAAGGCTGAACAAGTTGCGCGCCATCCTGCTCACCCACGGGCATGAGGACCATATCGGTGGGATTTCCTTCATTCTCAATGAATTCAGGAGTATCGCTCCGGTACCGATCTATGGCTCGGAACTCGCGATCGCCTATGCGCGTGCCAAGCTGGAAGACTATAGCGATCCCAAGCTGGCGGACTTCCGGGTCGTCGAGCCGCGCACGCGTTATCGCCTCGGCCATCACTTCGAGGTCGAGTTCATTCCAGTCACCCACAGCATTCCGGGTAGCTACGCCATCGCGCTCAAAACCCCGCTCGGTTGGGTGGTCCATACTGGTGACTACAAGTTCGATCCGACTCCACCGCTCGGCCCGCGGACCGACGAAGAGCGCCTCAAGCAGATTGGCCGGGAAGGTGTGCTGGTTCTCTTGTCCGACGCTGTCCGCGTCGAACGTCCGGGTCGTACTCCTTCCGAGGCGGTGGTCAGCGAGACGCTGGACCGCATCATCGGTGCAGCCGAGGGTCGGGTGGTGCTGACCACCTTCGCCTCCAACATCACCCGGATCGATCAAGCGATCCGGGCAGCGCATCGCCATGGGCGCAAGGTGGCCATCTCCGGACGGAGCATGGAGCAGAGCACTCGCATCGCTCAAGAGCTCGGCTATCTTCACCCACCCGATGGCGTGTTGGTGCCGGTCGAGATCGCGATGACGCTCCCGCGCAAACAGGCGATGCTCCTGACGACCGGTAGCCAGGGAGAAGCGACGGCGGCCCTGGCGCGGATCGCGAGCAGCGATCACCCGCATATTCGGCTCACACCTGGCGATCTCGTCATCTTCTCAGCTACTCCCATCCCCGGTAACGAGCAGACGGTGAGCGAGACCATCGATCAGCTCTTCCGGATGGGGATCAAAGTGATTTACCCCGATATCGAGCCGACCGTCCATGTCTCCGGACACGCGAGCCGCGAGGAACTCAAGCATATGCTTCGCCTGCTGCGGCCTCGCTTCTGTGTTCCCGTCCATGGAGAGTACCGTCACCTCGCGCTTTACCGGGAACTCGCTCTCGAACTCGGCTATTTGCCAGAGCGAGTCGTCATTCCCGAACTCGGGTCGGTCCTCAGCTTCAGCCGGGACGATGTCCGGCGCGAGGGAACGGTCGATTGTGGGCCTGTCCTCGTCGACTTCGTCACGCCGACGCATGCCGTTTTGCGCCGACGGGACGAGGTCGCTTCCAGTGGTGTGATCATCGCCGCCTTCGTGATCGATCGCGAGACGGGGAAGCTCATCGCCGGACCCGAAGTGACCGCTGAAGGACTGAACGGCAAGGTGAGTCCGGAAACCCTCGCCAAAGTGACGGAGGAGTTCAAACGGTTCCTCGCCAAGCAAAAGGGCGGCTTCAGCCACGGTTACCTAGTCAGCCGGACCAAGAGCGTGCTCGGTCGGCAGCTCTATCGACGGGCCAAGTTCCGTCCACTGATCTTGCCGCTGATCAGCGAGCTGTGAGCGTGCTCGGCGGCTAGCGGAGCCGTGCGATCAGAACGTTGACGACGACCAACGCGGCGACGATCAGCGCCGCCAACGCCGTGCTGTTGGCTCGCCCCAACCGGTTGCGCAAGAGCACGGTCAGAAAGAGCGCTGCGAGCGCCAGGTACCCGGTGATCGGATGCCAAATGCTGATGACTTCGGGCGCTCTGATGTAGAGGATCGTACCCAGAACCACCTGGAGCGCGATCAGTGCGTGCGCGATCCCGACCAGCCACATCGGCAGTCCATTTTTCTGCCGGCGCAGCCATGAGCCGACGGCAAGGAGCAGATAGACGACGGCGAGCGATTCACCGAGCATCCCATGAATCGTGACGATCGTTCCCATCGTTCCTTCCTTTCCCTGCCTATTCTATCGCTCGGCGGATTGGCTACGCCGAGCTCCCCACCAACCCAGCGCACTCATGCCAGCCAGCAGCGGGATCATCCACTCCTCGGGGACACTGATCGAGCGTTTGGGTGTCAGGAGGGGAGCCCCACCGGTGGCGAGATCGCGGACGAGATGAGCACCGAGCCCGAGTCCTAGCCCCAGCCCGAGCGCTCGGTCTCGCTGCATCGTCACGAGCGCGAGCAGACACGCCACCGCTGCCGAGTGTGTCGCAGGGCGGGAGGGCATCGTCATGCAGGCGGAAAGACGCAGCGAACGCGCAGCTGCGACGTGATCGAGATCGAGGACGAGGGAACCGACGAGTGCCCCGGCGAGCAAACGACCGGGAGCCGGCAGCTGCCCGGCGATCGGCAGGGCGGTCGCTACTCCCGCTGCCGCGTGCGAGGCAGCATCGCTCATGCCGCGTCGCCACGATCCAGGCGGCGCCGCCGACCATGCGCGATGCGCGATCAAGGCGATACCCCAAGCGAGCAGCGTCGCGAGCCAACGCCGCATGCTCCTGACTCCCTCTTTCCCCGCCCGAGCATACTCGATGGAGCGGACAGGCGGTTCGGTCTCGCCGAGGAGGGTGAAGGGTGGAACCACGCAAGCGACCACAGCGCGCGGTCGTTCTCCTGTCGGGTGGACTGGACAGCACGACACTGGCCTATTTGCTCGATGCCTACGGCTTCGTCCTCTACGGGCTCTCCTTCCGCTATGGTCAGCGCCACGAACGGGAACTGGAAGCAGCGCGAGCCATCGCGGAGAAACTCCGTTTCGCCGAACATCGGGTCGTCACGCTCGATCTCGCGCAGTGGGGTGGATCGTCTCTCGTCGGTTCGGGAGAAATACCCAGTCAGCCGACACGTGGAATCCCTTCCACCTATGTGCCGGTGCGCAACCTCGTCTTCCTCGCGATCGCTCATGCCTATGCGGAAGCGATCGATGCCGATGCGGTCGCGATCGCGGTGAGTCAAGTCGACTACAGTGGGTACCCGGATTGTCGCGGAGAGTTCCTCGACGCCTATCAGCAGGCAGCGGATCTGGCATCGCGGCGCTTCGTCGAAACGCGGCGACGGATTCCGGTCTTGGCTCCGTTCCTCGATGTTCCCAAGTCAGCGATCGTCCGGCTCGGCCTCCGGCTCGGTGTCGATTACGCCGAGACGTGGTCGTGCTATCGTGGCGGTGAGCGTCCCTGCCAAGAGTGCGACTCGTGCCGTTTGCGGGCGCAGGCATTCGCGGAGGCAGGGGTACCTGATCCCTTGCTCCAGCGCTGATTTCTGATGCGTGGTACAACAAGGCCCGGTGCGAGGAGGGGAATCGCATGCCAGTTCAGCTCGTCTTGATCGGGCTTCCCCAAAGCGGAAAAACCACCGTCTTCAATGCTTTGACCGGTTTACAGGCGGCGACCGGAACCTTCAGTGGTGCCGAGGACGAACCGAACCTGGCCACGGTCAAAGTGCCGGACCCGCGACTCGACGAACTCACCCGGCTCTTCCGACCACGCCGGACCGTGCCAGCGGAGATCCAGTACTGGGACGTCGCTGGTCTGGCCAAGGGAATCCATGAGCGAGGACTCGGTGGACGCCTGCTCGGGATTCTCCAGCAGGCCAGTGCGCTCGTCCATGTCGTTCGGGCGTTCCACGATCCAGCGGTCCCGCACCCAGAAGGATCGGTCGATCCGCTCCGCGACATCGCGACGATCGATATGGAGCTCCTCTTCACCGATCTGGCGATGGTCGACAAGCGGTTGCAGCGGATCCGCTCCATGATCCCGAAGCTGCGCGGCCCGGAGCGAGAGGCGCACGAACGCGAAGGAGCAGTGTTGGAGCGCTTGCATCGTGCCCTGAGCGAGGGGAAGCCGATCCGGGCGATCGAACTCCAGCCGGACGAGGAAAAGCTGCTCCGCGGTTTCGGTTTCTTGACGCAGAAACCCATGCTCGTCCTCCTCAATCTCGGGGAGGAGCGATTGGCCCAGGCGGAAGAACTGCTGGCAGCTGCCAGCCAGCAGGTGAGCGGCCCCGGTGTTGCCGTCGAAGCGCTGCCGGGCAAGCTGGAGGCGGAACTGGCTCAGCTCGCCCCGGAGGAGGCGGCTGCCTTCATGCAGGAACTCGGCATCGACGAGCCTGCCCGGAATCGCGTGATCCGGACCTCGTACCGGCTGCTGGGACTCATCTCGTTCTTCACGGTCGGACCGGACGAAGTGCGTGCGTGGACCATCAAGCGCGGTGCCACAGCAGTCGACGCTGCTGGTGCGATCCACAGTGACCTGGCGCAGGGATTCATCCGGGCCGAAGTCGTCCACTACGAGGACCTCGTCCGCGTGGGTGGATTGACCGAAGCGCGCAAGGCCGGGCTCCTCCGTCTGGAGGGGCGGAACTACGTAGTTCAGGACGGCGATATCGTCCACATTCTCTTCAATGTCTGATCGCCGGGAGGGCGACGGTCGTGGATGTCGACCTTTCGCCGCGAACCAGCGGACTCGTCCCGCTGTGGCTCGTAGCCGGCGTGGGGTTGACCTGGCTGGCGGTGACGATCAGCTTGTGGCGACGGCGGCCGTGCTTGGCCGCTGAGCTCGCGGCGTTGGGAGCACTCTTCCTCAGCTGGGTCGCTTTCTTCTGGCGACCGCTCCTGACTGCTGCACAGGTGCCGCGCGGTGGTGGCGACCTGAATTCGTTCTTCTTTCCCCTGCATGCCTTCGCCGCGCGCGTCGTCCAACAGGGGGAGATACCGTATTGGAACCCGACGCTCTTCAGCGGTTTGCCCCACTGGGCCAATTACCAGGCTGGCGTGCTCTATCCACTGAACTGGGTCATGTATCTCCTCGCGCGTCCCTTCAGTTACGGCGCGCTCGAGCTCGTCGTGCTCGCTCACTATCTCGTCGCCAGTTTTGGTGCCTATGCGCTCGCCCGGCTCGGGCTGAGACTCCCACGGATTGCGAGTCTCGTCGCGGGAATCGTCTTTCCGTACAGCGGATTTCTGGTTGCTCATCTCGGTCATTATTCGATGCTGGCTGCTGCGGTCTGGATTCCCTGGCTCTGGCTCGGGCTCGCGCGCAGCGTCGTCACGTCGCGTTGGCGCTGGAGCGTGCTGACGGCCAGCGCGACGTTCTTGCTCTGTACGGGCGGGCACCAGCAGACCGTTCTCTACGGTCTCGGCGCGAGCGCTCTCTGGTGGCTGGCTTGTTTCGTCCGCTGGCGGGCGAGGGAGCTGGCCGCGATCGTCGCTCGCGATCGAGCAGTAGAGGACGTGGAGGTCTGGCGGCGTACCGGGAAACTTCTCGCGGACGCTGCGCGAAGCGGACTGTCGGTCGCGAGCGGTGTGCTCGCGGCAGCACCAGCGTTCCTTCCGTCCCTCGATCTGGCCCGGCGGTCGGTGCGGGCCGGTGGCCTGGGTTACGAGCAAGCGAGCGAGTTCTCCCTCCAGCCGATCGCGCTCGTGAACTTCTTCTTGCCGCGGCTTTTCGGCGACAATCCCACCAACTGGTGGGGGCCCTGGGCGAGCGGCGAAGTCTGGGCGTATGCTGGGGTGGTGACGCTCTTTCTGGCGAGTCTGGCGCTCGCGCTCAGTCGAGAGCCGCTTCGCTGGGCACTCGCCGGGATCGGGTTGGTCGCCTTGCTCCACGCGCTGGGGCCAGCGACACCGCTGCACGGCTGGGTGTATCGCTTCGTCCCGTTCGCGGATCTTCTCCGTGCGCCAGCGCGCTCGCTCCTCTTCGTCGATCTCGTGCTGGCCCTTTTGAGTGCGCTCGGATTGGCAGCGGCCCTCGAGCCTGGTGTCGTGTCGCCCTCGTTGCATCGTCGCTGGGAGCGCCGGCTTCTGCTCGTTCTCACGGCGCTCGCCTTGTTCGCTGCTCCGCTCTTTCTCGACGCGATCGTGAGCGGTTCCACGCTGCCCGAACGGGCCGTGCTGGCCCTGGAGGGGACACTCCTGCTCGTCCTTTGGCTCGGTCTGGCGACGCTCTGGTTCCGCGGTCTCCGAACGAGGTGGCCAGCGCCGCTCCTGGGACTGACTGGCGTGCTTCTCGTCGTCCTGGATCTCTTCAGTGTCACCGCCTCGTTCAATCCGACTCCCGACGATCTCCTCGTCGATTTCCGGCATACGGAGGCAGTCGCGTTTCTCCGGCAAGCGAGTCGGGACGAGCCCTGGCGTTTTCTTTCGCTCACCATCCGCTGGCAGCCGAGCGCGGCGGCTGTGCACGGCCTGGAGGATGCGGGGGGACTCTATGATCCCATGCAACCGGCCTCCATGGCCCGAGCGCTGGAGTGCGTCCGGGCGGAACCCGCTCTCCCGCTCCTCGACCTCCTGAACGTCCGGTTCATTCTGGCTCCGGCAGAGAGTGCAGCACTCGTCCCCGACTGGGAACACCGTCTGCAAACGTCGACTGGACTCGTGATCTGGGAGAACCGATCCGCTTTGCCGCGCGCCTGGTTGCGTGGTCGCGCCGATGTGGCGAGGGTCGACGAGGCGCTCGAGCGTGTCTGTCGCCCTGACTTCGGCCCGCAGCAGGATCTCCTCCTCGCCGAACCGCTACCGTCAGCTGAACCGGATGCGAGCGGGACCGTGCGGACTCGCTGGGATGGTCCCAATCGCTTGTCGCTCGATGTCGAGACGAGCGGGTCAGCGTACCTCGTCGTGGCGATCACCGCTGACCCCGGCTGGCGTGCCGCACTCGACGGCCGACCGACCGAGGTGGTCACGGCAAATGGTCTCTACCAAGCCGTCTGGGTGCCGGCGGGGCAGCATCGCGTCGAGTTCCGCTATCGCCCGCCGTATCTCGAGGGAGGAATCGCCGGTGTGGCTGCAGGTGTGCTCCTGCTGACCCTCTTCCCGCTGCTGCAACGGGTAGGCAGGACTCGCGTCGCGCGAACTGCTGCAGCCTTGCGTGCCTCACTAGCTGGCGAGTCATGATGCCTTCGCTGTGCCACCAGCAAACGGGTGCACGACCTCGACACAGGCGGGTACGTTCTCCGCGGCGATCGGCTCGCTTCCGCGTCGCGTGGCGGTAGAGTGCGACCGATCGAGGTTTACCCAGACGATCAGGTAAAACGTCCTGCTCACCCACCCCGAGCGCGCTCGGCGAGCGGGGTACGCGAACTGCCTACCCTCGTGCCTTGACGCCATAGGATCGGCGGAGGCGCGCGGCGGCGTCGGGACCGATCCGATGCAATTCCAGTCCAGCGCTCCGGGCTGTTACCACCATGCGGCAGAGAAACTCGAGCACCTCGACTCGCCGGAATGCATCGAGCGGAGACTCGCCGACGGTGACCACGCCGTGATTGGCCATGATGACGACCGAGCGCTCCTTGCCGAGCGCCTCGGCGACCGCTCGAGCCAACTCATCGGTCCCGGGCTGAATGTAGGGTACTCGAGCGATTTCACCGAGGTACAACGCTGTTTCTGGAACGATATCGGTCGGGAGTTCCAGGTCGGTGCACGCGACGAGCGTCGTGTAGAAGGGAGAAAGATGGATCACGCAACGCACATCGGGACGTGCCTGGTAGATACGCCGGTGCAACTGGATCTCGGTGGAGGCTTCCGGCGGCTCGCCCAGTTCGCCCTGGAGCGGGGCAAGAACGAAATCCTGCGAATCGAGTTGGTCGAGAGCGGTTCCCCGCATGGTGATGAGGAAGTGCGACTCGCTGCGTCGCAGGCTCAGGTTCCCACCGGTCCCCCAGAGGTACCCGCGACTCCCCGCCAGTCGACCGAGCGCGATGAGACTCTGATGGGGGACGAGTTCGACTGGCATCCGTCTCTCCCGTCTGTCGTCACGTGTCGGTGAGGATCTCGCGAATCAAGTCGGCCACCTGAGCCGGTCGCTCCGCGACGCGGACGCCAGCTGCCTCGAGAGCGGCGATCTTCTCGGCGGCCGTTCCCCGTCCGCCGCTGATGATCGCTCCGGCGTGTCCCATGCGCCGACCAGGCGGGGCCGTGCGCCCAGCGATGAAGCCGACGACCGGCTTGGTCACCTGCTCCCGGATGTAGGCAGCGGCTGCTTCCTCGTCGGCACCGCCGATCTCACCGATGAGCACGATGGCGCGTGTCTCTGGATCGTTCTCGAAGAGCTCGAGCACCTCGACGAAGGAGGTCCCGATGATCGGATCGCCGCCGATGCCGACGGCGGACGATTGGCCGATGCCTGCGCGTGTCAGAGCCCAGACGACTTCATAGGTGAGCGTTCCACTGCGCGAGACGATACCGACTGGTCCGGGCGTATGGATGAATCCCGGCATGATGCCAACCTTGGCCTTGCCCGGCGAGATCAGTCCGGGGCAATTGGGGCCGATGAGTCGCACGCCGCGCTGACGGACAGCGTGGTAAACCCGGATCATTTCCAAAACAGGAATTCCCTCGGTGATGCAGACGATGAGCGGGATGCCGGCATCGGCCGCCTCGAGGATCGCATCGGGAGCGAACGGCGCCGGAACAGCGATGAAAGAGGCATTGGGCTGGGTGGCAGCGACGGCATCGGCGACCGTATCGAACACTGGGACACCGTGCACGACTCGTCCCCCGGCTCCCGGTGTGACGCCCGCTACGACCCTGGTCCCGTACTCGATCATCTGCCCGGTGTGGAACGAGCCTTCCTTGCCGGTGATTCCTTGCACCAGTAACCGCGTCGACTCGTCGACCAGGATCGCCATCTCCTGCCCCCGCCTTACTGACTGTGCGCGAGTGCAACGGCTCGCTGCGCTGCTTCTTCCATCGTGTCCACGACCGTGAAACCAGCTTCCTCGAGCAGACGACGTCCCTCTTCCTGACGCGTCCCGACGAGACGGATCACCATCGGCACGCGAACCTGGACTTCGCGCAGGGCCTCGAGGATTCCTTGCGCCACCACATCGCCGCGCGTGATGCCCCCGAAGATGTTGACGAGAATGGCGCGGACGTTGGGATCAGCGACGACGATCCGCAAAGCCGCAGCCACCCGTTGTGCCGAGGCTCCTCCACCGATGTCCAGGAAATTCGCTGGCTCCCCCCCATACAGTTTGATGGCGTCCATCGTCGCCATGGAGAGCCCTGCTCCGTTGACGATGCACCCGACGGTCCCGTTCAGGCGCACGAAACTGATCCCTGCCAACCGGGCCTCCCGTTCCAGCGGGTCTTCTTCCTCGGGGTCGCGGAGTTCGGCCAGATCCGGATGCCGGAACAATCCGTTGTCGTCGAGCACGATCTTGGTATCGAGGGCGAGCCAGGAGCGATCCCGGGTGAGGACCAGCGGATTGATCTCCGCCAAAGAAGCATCGTTGTCGACGAAGGCGCGGTAGAGTTGCCGGGCGATCGTCGCGAAGCCCCGCACCAGGTCCGGCTCGATGTCGAGTCGGAAGGCGAGCCGCCGTGCCTGGAATTCGAGGAGACCAAGGAAGGGATCAGCGTGCTCACGGGCGATCGCGGCCGGGCGTTCGCGGGCGACTTCCTCGATATCGACGCCACCCGCGCTGCTCGCCATCACCACGATGCGACGACTATCGCGATCGAGCACAGCCCCCAGGTAATACTCCCGCTCGAAGGCGACTGCTGGCGCAACCAGCACTTTGCGGACGATCCGCCCGCGAATCTCCATCCCGAGGATCTGCCGGGCAACGGCCTCGGCCTGGACTGGATCATCGGCCAAGCGGATTCCGCCGGCTTTGCCGCGACCTCCGGCGTGGACCTGCGCTTTCACCACGACCCGGCCGCCCAACTGTTCGGCTGCAGCGCTGGCTTCCTCTGGAGTCCGGGCCACGATCCCACGGTTGACCGGAATCCCATACCGTGCAAAAAGTTCTGCTGCTTGATATTCGTGGAGATCCATCGCCCCGCCTTCCGACTCGACTACCGCGCCGATCATACCACGTGGCGTCACCGTTTTCGGCTCACGTTCGCCATGACTGAAAAGGTGGTCTTATCCCGTGGTGCCGACTCTTGCTCTCCTCTCTTGGCTGTCATGGCGCCAGTATCCAGGGGCGATCGGTCTCGTCGGAAGAAAGGGACAACGAGGATCCTTCCCCGGCGTGGTCGGCGAGTTGGGCAGCTGGCTGGTCGAGTGATCGCCAGTCGATACGATCGACGATCGGCAGGGGGTAGCACGATCCGCAGCGGGATGCAGCGGAGTGCGTTCCGATTGCGTGGCTCTCGTCGGTATCCGGTTGAGCGATGCCGGATCGCTCGATTGACTCCACAACTGTCCGGCGCCATGATCGACGTACACGATTCGATGCCAGGGGAGGTGCAGCATGCCGGATTTCGATTATCAGACCGATGTCTTGGTCGTCGGCAGTGGCGGGGCGGGATTGGTCGGTGCGCTCGTGGTGAAAGAGCACGGCTTCGAGCCGCTGGTGATCGAAAAGACCGCCTTCGTCGGCGGGACGACTGCCTGGTCAGGAGGAGGGCTCTGGATCCCGAACAACCCGGTGAGTCGCCGAGCTGGCTCGCAGGACTCGTTCGAGAGTGCGTTGCGTTACATGGACGAAGTGATCGGCGACGTTGGACCGGCGTCCTCGCCGCAAAGACGACGAGCTTTTCTCGAGTTCGGGCCACAGATGGTCGAATTCCTCGAGCGCCTCGGATTCCGCTGGCGCGCGGCCGTTGGTTATCCGGATTACTACCCGGAGAAGCCGGGGGGATCGACCTTCGGCCGTGCGATCGAGGGCGCGCTCTTCGACGGGCGGGAACTCGGACCCTGGCTGCCGCGTCTCCACCGGTATCCCAGCGTGCCGAGCGTACCGCTCCACACCAACGAGGCAGCGCAGTTCGCGCTCGCGTTGCGTACCCTGCAGGGGGTCGTGACCGCGGCTCGCGTCACCTGGCGCCTCTTTTCCTGGCGCCTGCGCGGACGCGTCCCCCTCACACTCGGTGCCTCGCTGGTCGGCCAGCTCCTCCGGTTGTGCGTGCAGCGGAGCATTCCGATCTGGCTGGAAAGTCCGCTGGTCGAGCTCCTGATCGACGGTGGCGCCGTCGTCGGTGCGGTCGTCCAGCATCAGGGGAGACTGGTACGCGTGCGGGCGCGTGGTGGCGTCCTGCTCGCTGCTGGCGGTTTCGCGCAGAACCGCGAAATGCGCGAGCGGTATCACCCGCATCCGATCACGACCGAATGGACGAGCGCTCCGCCGAGCGACACCGGCGATGCGATCCGGGCCGCTCAGGCGATCGGGGCAGCGCTCGCGCTCATGGACGATGCCTGGTGGGGCCCGACCGCCATCATGCCGAATGGACGACCGCTCTTCGTTCTCTGGGAGCGTTCCTTTCCGTTCAGCATCATCGTCGACTCCAGTGGGCAACGCTTCATGAACGAATCTGCCTCCTATGTCGACTGCTGCCATTGGCAATACGAACGGCACCGAACGGTACCGGCGATTCCTGCGTGGCTGATCATCGACAGCAAGCATCGTCGCTTCTATCCCTTCGGATTCGTGCCGCCCATGATCACTCCGCGGTCGATGACGAGCGAGCGTTTCCTCGTGCGAGCGGAGACCGTGCGTGAACTGGCTCACCGCTGTGGCATCGATCCCGACGGATTGGAGCGAACGATCGAGCGGTTCAACCGGATGGCTCTCGTCGGGCGCGACGAGGATTTCCACCGCGGCGAGAGTGCCTATGATCGGTTCTACAGTGATCCGCGAGTCCGGCCCAATCCCAATCTCGGCCCGCTCGACAAGCCGCCGTTCTATGCGACGGCCATCTACCCCGGTGATTTGGGAACGAAGGGTGGGTTGCTCACCGACGAGTGGGCACGCGTGCTGCGGGAGGACAGTCAACCTATCCCGGGCTTGTATGCGGCGGGGAACACGACTGCTTCCGTGATGGGGCGGACCTATCCAGGGCCCGGTTCGACGATCGGCCCAGCCTGCACCTTCGCCTATATCGGGATGCTCCATGCGGTCAGACAGCTCAGCGATGCGTTGGCGAGGGAGCGATGAAGCGAGTGGCGCAGAAGCGGAAATATCCGATCGACCGAACAGGTGTGCTGTCCGCTTTGGCCTGAAGAGTCGCTTCGAGAGGCTTTCGTCTAGGTTCTCGTTCGGATGAGTGCTTCTCCAGTCGCCCCTTGACAGGTGAGCTGGACAGCTTACACTGGAGGGTAGAGAACCCCACGAAGGGAAAGCCGCGGTGCAGTGAGGGAGGTGCGGCATGTGGAAGCCGGAGCCGAGTCTCGCTGACTTGCGGTACACCGTCGAGAAGGCTGGTCTCTCCCCGGAGACCCTGCTCGCGGCGTACCGCCAGATGTGCTTGATTCGTTTCTTCGAGGAAACGATCGCTGACCGCTATTACATCGGGAAGACTCCGCAATTCAACATGGCGGCTGGACCGATCCGTGGCGAGATGCATCTCGCGGTCGGCCAGGAGGCGGTAGCGGTCGGGGTCGGCATGCACCTGCGGGAACCCGATGCGGTGGTCAGCACGCACCGCCCGCATCATCATGCACTCGCCAAAGGAGTTCCGGCTGACAAGTTGGCTGCCGAGATCTTCGGCAAGGTGACCGGGTTGTGCCGGGGCAAGGGCGGGCATATGCATCTCTTCGATGCTGAGCACCGCTTCTCCTGCAGCGGGATCGTCGGGGCTTCCTTCCCGCAAGCCGCTGGTGCGGCGTTCGCGTTCCGCCACCGTGGCGAGCCACACGTGGCGGTCGCTTTCGCCGGGGAGGGAGCAGCCAATCATGGGACGCTGGCCGAGACGCTCAATGCCGCGGTCCTGTGGCGCTTGCCGTTGGTCATCGTGATCGAGGACAACATGTATGCCGATTCGACGCCGAAGTGGCAGGCGCTCGCTCAACCGCATCAGTTCCAGCGCGCTCTCGGCTTCAATGTTCCCGCCTACCTGGTCGATGGCATGGACCTCATCGACGTCTGGCGGGCAGCCAGGGATGCTGTCGAGCGTGCCCGTGCCGGGTATGGTCCCAGTCTCATCGAGGCAGTGTGCTATCGCTACCGCGGCCACTTCGAAGGGGACGGCGAAGAGTATCGGACGCGTGAAGAAGTGGAGCGATGGCGCCAACTCGACCCGATCCCGCGATTGGCGGAGCGGCTCAAGCGACTCGGTTGGGCCGATGACGCGACGCTGGAGCGGTTGCGCCGAGAGGCAGAAGAAGAGGTGGCGCGAGCCGTTGCCTTCGCCGAACAGAGCCCATTGCCGGATCCGCAGGAAGCGCTGGTGGGGGTGTTCCGATGACGCGGACGATGAAAGGGATCGCCTTCGCGATCGCCGAAGCGATCGATCAGGAAATGGCTGAGCGGCCGGACATCGTCGTCCTCGGTGAGGATGTCACCTACTGGGGCGCGGTGTTCGGCTTCACGCTGGGTCTGTATCAAAAGTACGGTCGCGATCGCGTGATCGATACACCGATCACCGAGCAAACGTTCTTCGGCATGGCTGCTGGCGCCGCATCGGTCGGGATGCATCCGGTCGTCTCGCTCATGTTCGTCGACTTTCTCGGGGCTGGTTTCGACCAGATGTACAACCATATCGCCAAGAACCACTACATGTCCGGCGGCCAGTTTGCGATGCCTGTCACCATTCTCACCGCGATCGGCGGTGGGTACGGCGATGCTGCTCAGCACTCGCAGGTGCTCTATGGACTCTTCGCCCATGTGCCGGGCTTCAAGGTGGTCGTCCCCGCGACCGCCTACGATGCCAAGGGGCTCACGATCAGTGCCCTGCGTGACCCGAATCCGGTCGTCATCTTCGGGCACAAGCTGTTGACTGGTCTACCGTTCCTACCCTTCGAGGGCCAGGAAGAAGAGGTGCCGGAGGAGCGCTATACCATCGAGTTCGGCAAGGCTGCGGTGCGCCGGGAGGGGAGCGATCTCACGATGATCGCGGCTGGCCTCATGGTGCATCGCTGCCTCAGGGCTGCCGAAGAATTGTCGCGCGACGGTATCTCGGCCGAGGTCATCGACCTGCGGACGCTCGTTCCGCTCGATAGCGAGACGCTCGTGGCTTCTGCCCGCAAGACCGGGCGCGTCCTCATCGTGGATGAGGATTACCAGAGCTACGGGATGACCGGCGAGGTCGCTTTCCGCGTGCAAGCCGGTGCGTTCGATGCGCTCAAAGCGCCGATCCGTCGACTGGCGGTTCCGGACGTTCCCATTCCCTTCTCAGAACCGCTCGAGAGCGCGGTCATTCCCAGTGTCGAGCGTATCGCCAACGAAGCGAAAGCATTGCTCGCAGCTGGTACGCGAGCCTGAGCGAGTCAGCACCAGCAGGCGCCGGGGAAGAACAGCCCCGGCGCCCGTTTGTGCTCACTCGGCCTTCTCCTTCAGCTCGCTTGCGCTGCTTCGGGGGGACGAATCAGGAGCAATGGAACCGTTCCCTCGCGGAGTAGCCGCTCGGCCACGCTGCCGAAGACCACACGACTGAAGCCGCTCCGGCCATGCGTCGCCATCACGACGAGATCCGGCTGTCGCTCGCGCTCGAAGGCCAAAAGTTGTTCGGGCGCGATCCCTTCCAGTACGTGGGTTTCGACCCGCAGGCCTTCGCCCCGTAAGCGCTCGCCGAGTTCTTGTACGTAGGTCGTGGCAGCTTCGACGAGTTGCTGAGCCAACTGGTTCAGCACATCGGCCGAAGTCGGAGCACCAGCTGGGACACTGAGCAAGCTGTAGATCTCCGGCGTCTCGGCCACTCGTACGAGGTGGATCGTCGCGTCGAACCGGCGCGCCAATTCGCTCGCATAGGGAATCGCAGCTTCCGCCAGCGTCGAGCCGTCGACCGGTAGGAGGATCGAGCGTACCACACCCGGCTCACGCTGCGGCATGGAGGAGCGAATCAGCAGGACGGGCGCACCGGCCCCACGGACGACACGGTCAGCCACGCTCCCGAAAAGCCAACGCCCGAGCCCGCTCCGCCCGTGTGTCGTCATCGCGATCGCGGGATCGTCGAGTTCGAGAACGAAATCGATGATCTCTGCTGCTGGATCGCCGTAGCGGACCGTGATGTCGGTCTCTCCCCCCAGCTGACGTGCGACGCGCGCGAGGTAGTCGCGGGCATCGGCTGCGATTTCGGCCGGCGCATCGATATCGACCACTCGGACGAGGTACAGCTTGGCTCCGAACCGCTCGCTGAGGGCCCGTCCGTACGGAAGCGCAGCTTCCGCCAGTTCCGATCCATCCAGTGGTACCACGACCGAGCGAATCATCGTATCCCCCTTCCCACGGCTGTTCTACCCGATACTGCACTTCTCCCGATCGGTGGTGTGCTCGCTCCACTGATCCCCGAGCAGTTGCAGCGTACCATGCACGCGCTGAGCTGTCAGCATGCGCTATCATGCCGACGGGTCGGTGCGTCGGTTCAGCTCTGAGGAGGATGCCAGTGGCGGTTCGCCTTCCGGTCGAGGAACTGCAACGCTTCGTCGCTGAAGTCTTTCTCCGCACGGGCCTCAGCGAGGAGGACGCAGCGATCAGTGCGGAGATCCTCGTGGCCGCTGACGTCCGTGGATTCGATTCGCACGGTGTGGCGCGATTGGACTACTACGTCCGCCGGATCGAGGCCGGTGCAGTCAACCTGCGCCCGCGTTTTCGTGCGGTGGCGGAGACACCGGCGACGATCGCCTTCGACGCCGACAACGGGATGGGCTTTCCGAGTGCCTACCGTGCGATGCGACGGTGCATCGAGAAAGCGCAGGAGAGCGGCTTCTGTCTGGCAACCGTGCGTCGCAGCAATCACTACGGGATCGCTGGCTACTACGCGACGATGGCGCTCGAGGTTCCTGGGATGATCGGCGTGTCGATGACCAATGCCACGCCGCTCGTCGTGCCACCGTACGCGCGCGAGGCTCATCTCAGCACGGCACCGATCGCATTTGCGATTCCGGCGGGCAAAGAGCGCCCACTCGTCTTCGACGGTGCGACCAGCACTGTCGCCTGGGGCAAGATCGAGATCGCCCGGCGCAATCGCCAGCCGATCCCCCTCGGCTGGGCACTCGACGCCGAGGGACGACCGACGACCGATCCGTTCGCTGCGCGCTCTTTGACGCCGCTCGGTGCATTTCCCGAACTGCGCAGCCACAAGGGGTATGCGCTCGCGCTGCTCGTCGAGGTCCTGTGTGGCCAACTGTCGGGTGGCGTGTGGGCCAAGTACGTCGGTGGCTCACGCTCCGAGACGATCGGCCCTTCCAATACGGGTCATGCGTTCATGGCGATCCGCATCGACGCCTTTCGCCCGCTCGAAGAGTTTCTGGCCGATATGGACGACATGCTCGGAGAACTGCGGCGTGCTCGTCCGGCGGACGGTGCCGAGCGGGTCTTGGTGCCCGGTGATCTGGAAGCGGAAACGGAAGCCGAACGGCGAGCCAACGGTATTCCGGTGCATCCCGAGGTACTGGAGACACTGCGCGCGATCGCGACGCGTTACGGTGTGCCGCTGCCCGCGTGAGGAGACTGCTTTCCGGCGAGGCAGAGGAAACGAGCGCTTCTCGCTCAGGCGCTCGGCTCACTCGCTCTTGCGGCCACGCAGGGTGATCGCTTTGCCGAGGATCTCGCTCGTCACGACGATCATGACGAGCGAGAGCAATGACGCCACGGCCAAGACGACGAGCATGATGCCACCTTCCAACACCCGGTCCCACAAGGACCGTTGGTCAGCGAGATAACGTGCCCATGCGTCGACGAACCAAGACGAGAGGCGAGAAAGGCCTATAGCTGCACCAGCGGCAGCGAGGAGCGCCAGGATTCCCTCGAGCAGCAACCCGTAGGCCGTCGAGGACTCGCGACCCAGACTCGCGACTTGTGCTCGGACTGTGGCGAGTCCACGTGCTCCGCTCGCGGTGTTTCCGTTCTCCGGTATCGGTCGCACGCGACCGATGACGAAGAGTTCGCTGCCGATCGGAAGATATTCCTCGTGGACTTCGATCGACCGCGCTGCAAACCCAGCGTCCTCCCAATCGGCGATCGTGCCCTCGTGCAGTCGCCTCAGTTCTTCGTAGCGTTGCCTCGCCCAATCCGGTGCCTCGTCGATCTTCCAGCTAGCGATGTTCGACAACCAGTACCGGTGGGCGTCCGATGCATCGACGAGGATCTGTCCTGTCCCGTCGTCGAGGATGATGTGGTGCAGGAAGGATTCCTCGTAATTCAGAGAGCGGAATCGATCGCGCCAGGGGATGCTTCGTTGCCAGGTGACCTTCGTTGTCCGCTTACCGGCTGCGGCCAGCGTGTCGGTCAGGAGCATTCGTTCCGGTGTTGCACTTTTCGCTTCTCCGCGCAGCTCGACTAACCGGTCGACTGTGTCTGTCAGAACTGTCCCGATCGGCTCGGTTGGGAGACGACGGATCTGTCGAAATCGGCGCAGGCGTACGAAGCCGAACCAGAGGCCCGAGACTGCCATCGTCAAGAACGATCCGGTCGTGACGAGTACGAGGAGTGCATCGAACCAGGGATCGCACGTCGGACCACACGTTTGGGCGAGGATCGGAAGAAGTCCGGGCTCCATGCGAAGCCACATCCCGCTGCATCCAGATCCGCCCGATGTCTGCTCTCGCCCTCGTCGGTCGTGGTCATGGCCAGCGCTGGCGGTCCCAGCATTCCGGGCACTGGTAGGAGACGTACTCCACCGTCTCCAGCAGATCGAGCTGGTCCGGAAGGTCGTGCTGGTCTTCTGTTCGCCAAACCTCCCAAACGGTTCCCGTGTCGTCGGTCACGACGACGGCGGCGACTGGTCGTCCCGCTCCGTCGAGGAGACCGAAACGGCGATGCAGCTCCTCTCCCTCGGTCAGGAGGAGCGGAAAGGGTGGTGGTTCGTCAGCAGGCCAGTGCACGGCTAGCGTCCGACCGAGCGGGACCAGTGCGAGGAGCTGACTGCGAGCTCGGGCGATCTCGTCGGCGATGGAACTGAGCCGGCGGAGGTAGGCAAGGCAATCAGCACATGGCCACTCGTGCAGAAATATGAGCACGAGACCACGGCGCAAGTAGAAACGACGCGTCTCGATGCGCCTCCCGGCCAGATCTTCGAGGGCGAAATCGACGATGCGGTCACCGACAGCGATCATCGGGTCGGTCACTGATGGGAAGGACTCACCGTTCTCAGGGGCGATGATACTCGGACTCCTCCGCCGGTTGCCAGTTCGCTTGCACCCGTTCCGTGGCTCCATCAGGGTGTGCTTCTGCTGGCGTCGCGGCGTGGCTTGCCAACTCACTCCAGTGCGCACCGTCGTGCGCGGCTGCGATCACCCGCGCGCGAGCGAGTTCGCCCCCGAACAGTGGACCCACCCCATAGGTGCAGCCAGAGCGGGCCAACCCAACGAAGGTCGCGAACTCGTCGATGCCGTCGGCTAGGCTGACGAGCGAGAGATCATGCGTGACCTGGAGCAAGGCGCGGGTCAAGACCGCTGCCCGCGGATCCATGAAGAGAGAACGGACAAAACCCTGAGGGATCCGGATACCAGCACGCGGCAGCGACAGGACCGGTTCGATCCCTTCCGGCGTGAGCAGTGGATCGCGCACGAGGATGCCGATTCCTTCTGACGGGAATGCCTGAAGCGCCTGCCGGTCGTGGGGCGAGCGCAGCAGCGATGTGGGGAGATCGAGCCAGAGCTGTTTTTGGTCACGTGCCAGCTCGTCCAGGAACTCGCGCAAGGTCTGTAAGATCTCGTCTGTCAGCACTGCTCGGCCGGGAAAGCGCAGGATGACGAACGAGCGCTTCGGCAACTCCCGCAGCCAGTCGAGGCTTTCCTGGATGCCGCGGAGAGCGAGAAGGTCAGCGAGTCCAGTGCGCTCGGCCAACGCTGCCAGCTCTTCTCCCCGGTAGGTCCCGTGCTGGGGATCGCTCCATGCGGGAATGAGCTCGATGCCAGCGACCCGACCGGTCCGGAGGTGAATGACGGCTTGCGCTGCGAAACGGATCGCGTTGCTCTCGCACGCCGCGCGGAGTGCTTCGCCGAGAACGACCAGTTGCGTCGCCTCCTCCGCGAGCTCAGGCGAGAACAGGACGACGCGCCCTTTGCCGCGTCGCTTGGCCTCGTAGAGAGCGAGATCGGCTGCTCGCAGCAGTTCGCTGGTCTTGCACGGCTGATCATCGCAGAACGCGATGCCTATACTGGCCCCGAGATGGATCGTCTGCCCGTCGATGCGGAACGGGTGGTTGAGGGCTACCAGGATCCGGGTGGCGAGTTCGCGCGCACCTTGTTTGTCGCGCACGCGGGCGAGGACCAGGAACTCGTCGCCACCCAGTCGCCCCACCAGATCATCGTGGCGAACGCTGCGCTGGAGGCGCTGGGCGACCTCGCGCAAGACGGCGTCTCCGATCAGATGCCCGAGTGTGTCGTTCACCGCTTTGAAACCGTCGAGATCGATCAGCAGAGCGGCGAACGGTTCGCCTGCGCTGGCCAGGTGCTCCAAATGCGCCAAGAGCGCGGCGCGGTTCGCGATGCTCGTCAGCTCGTCGGTCGTGGCGAGCCGCTCCAGTTGCTCGCGTGCTCGCACCTCGTCGGTGCTGTCGAAGGCGATCCCGATGACACCGGTGATCGTCCCGTCCGGATCGCGCAACGGTTCGAGGCGGACGCGGAAGAAGCGGTCGTGCCAGGAGAACTCGTACTCTTGCGGCTCCCCGGCGAGCGCGAGCCGGTGAGCGCAGATCACGGGATGATCCGGGTCGCTCGTGCCGAGGTACTCGAACAAGCTTTGGCCCACGACTTGGCCTGGCCGGAGACCGAGATGCGCCAAACCAGCTCCCTCGCTGGAGGTAAAGACGAGATCGCGATCGACGGTCCACACGATGGCGGGCAGCTGCCGCAGGAGCACGCGTAGCCGGGCCTCTCGTTCGGCCAGCAGCCGCTCGATCGTGCGGCGCTCGTCGATCTCGTCACGGAGTTCGGCACTCAAGGCGCGCAGGCGCTGGTTGGCTTGTGCAGTGCGCCAGCCGACGGCGAGCGCGAGGGCTGTCGCCAGCGTGGCTAGCAGGATCGCTGCGCCGATGACGAGCGGGAGCGGACTGAGGAGCGGCTGCACCCGCGCTGTCCCGAGTTGGGCACGGAGACGCAGGACACCGAATCCCACCTCTTTCGACGGTACCCGCACCGTGAGCGGTGCGGTCCGTGGATCGCCTTCTCCGCTGCGAAGAAGCAGCTCGCCGTTCAGGTAGAGAGTGAGCGCGACATCACGGTCAGTCGCTGCCTGGACTACTGGAGCGAAGAACCGCTCGGGGTCGATCAGCGCGCGGATCTGCTCGGTCGGTGTCCACCACTGGGCGAGGAGCCCCGGACGCCCGTCCGGAAGGACGATCCGCAAGAGCGCAGCCCCGTCGGTCGGTCCGGCCAGTCCGGGCGCCTGCTGTGCCAGAGTCGCGAGTTCTTCGACCAGGTGCGCAACTCCTGGTGCAACGAAGAGCGTCTCGTGCTCGCGCGGAGTCGTTCGACCGTACCAAAGGAGTCCTGGGACCATGCGGTCGTCGACGGTAGCGCGTTGCTCAGAGGTGGGTCGGAGGCGCGCGAGGCGGTTATCGAGCAGTGTGCCGAGTTGGTTGGCTGCTGCCAATGTTTCCGTCCGTACCTGATCGGCCAGTGCGGTCTGTTGCCAGCGTTGGAGCGTCGCGACCGTGACAGTTGTGACGAGCAATCCGGTCGCGAGCGCGGCCCATGGTGCCCAACGCAGGGTCGAGCGTCCGACCGCGTGATCGCTCCGTACCGCAGCGAGATGGGCCAACAGACTCGCGACCGTCAGGAGGAGGATCGTCCAGGGAGACAGCCACGTGGGAAGGGCATCGCTGACCAAGTGCAGTGGGACGAGCTGCGCGAAGAGGAGCGTGAGCCAGGTGCTGGCGGCGAGCGTCGCGCTCACGCCGGCGAGGCAGATGCTGCGCGGTCGTCGAGCGAACACCGAGGCGACATTGCTCAGGCCGAGCGAGGCGAGTCCAGTCGCAGGTAGTGCGGTGAGAAGAAAAACATCCGCTGGGTGCTGCGCCAGGTCGAGAGCAGCGGCAGCGGTGAGGGCGAGCGTGCTGCTGCCAGCGAGGAGACGAGCGAGTTGCCGGGCCTTGGCGGGTGCTCGGGGAGCGAGCGAGAAGCCGTGACCGATCACCGTGAGCAACGCGCCGACCAACGCGATCGACGCGCTGAGTGCCGCGTGTCGCGAGAACGCGATGATGCCGAGCGCGAGCGCGCCGGCGAACGTCAGGCTGTTGGCCAGAGGCCGCTCGCTCGCATCCTCGGCGCGTGTTTCGTGTGCGTCGATCGTCACCATCGATCCCATCGTCACCTGGCCAGCCTAGCGCCTTCTGACGGAAAAACGCAGCGAGTACGTCACTGCTTTCAGCTCGGCGACTGCTCCATGCCGAGCTCTGCTGTACCGCAGGTCGATGAGGACACTCGCCGCGCCTGCGGTGAGATTTCCTTACGGCACCGAGCCGACCATTTTCCATAGCCTGTTCGTCGGGGATCGACAGATGCGGAAGGGCCGCTCTTTCCGCGCGAAGAGCGGCCCTTTTCGGGAGAACGAAGGCGTGACCGTTCAACTGCAGCCCAAGCTGTTCCCGCAGTTCAAACACTTGTAGCACGATCCGTTGCGCACGGTGAGGTGACCACAGATGTCGCAGAACGGCGCATCACCCATGAGCTGCGAGAGTTGCTCGTCCAGTGCATCGTGCAGAGATCCGGTACGAACCGTCCCGTTGACGGCCGCGGCAACCGTCGCGAGCGCGGCGGCCAGTTCAGCCTGGCCGTTGACGCGCGGCTTCGGGCTCGGAGTGAGAGGCGCCGGCTGGTCGCTCGCCTCGTTCGCTTCTCGGTCGATTTCCGGCTGCACCGTGGGAGCAGAGCTCTCGGTGGCTTGGCGCGTCGCTGGCTGGTCAGCTGGTGGGACGTGGACGAGGTCAGTGCGACCGAGGTACTCGTACCCGAGGACGCGGAAGATGTAGTCGATGATCGAGGTCGCCATCTTGATGTTGGGGTGGCCCTCGACGATCCCCTGCGGTTCGAAGCGCTGGAAGGTGAAGGTATCGACATACTCTTCGAGCGGGACACCATACTGGAGACCCTTGGAGATCGCGATGGCGAAGCAGTTCATGAGGCTGCGGAAAGCAGCTCCTTCCTTGGCGACATCCACGAAGATCTCGCCGAGCGTCCCGTCCTCGTACTCACCAGTGCGGAGATAGACCTTCTGCCCACCGACACGGCCCTCGTAGGTGAACCCGCGTCGCTTCGGCGGCAAGGGGCGCCGCCGCGGCCGCTCGACGACCACGACCTCGACCTGTCGCTCGGTCTGCGGTGCCTGGCTGGGCGCTGTGCTGGCTCGCTCGCTCTTGTCCTTCTCGCTGCTGCTGCGTGTCGAGAGCGGTTGGGAAAGCTTGGAGCCATCGCGGTAGATCGCCAGCGCCTTGAGACCGAGCCGCCAACCCTCGAAGTAGGCGTTGGCGACGTCTTCGACGGTTACCTCGTGCGGCATGTTGATCGTCTTGGAGATCGCTCCGGAGAGGAACGGCTGCACGGCTGCCATCATCCGGATATGGCCCATGTAGTGGATGAAGCGCGTGCCGTGCTTGCCGCACTTGTTGGCGCAATCGAAGACCGGCAAGTGCTCGGGCGCGAGATGCGGCGCCCCCTCCACGGTTTGCCGTCCACAGATGACGTCGTTCGCTTCTTCGATTTCCTCAGCGGTGAAACCGAGCGCGGCCAGAAGATCGAAGCCCGGCTGATTCCACTGCTCGGGCGAGAAGCCGAGACGGCGCAACGCTGCTTCGCCGATGACGTGCGGCGAGAAGGCATGCCGGAGCTCGAACACGCTGGGCAGAGCAGCCTCGATGCGCTGCAACTCGTCTTCGGTCAAGCCGCGCGCGCGCAGCGTCTCGCGGTTGATGTGCGGGGCGCCGTCGAGCCGGAGCGTGCCGAGCACGTAGGTGAGGATGTCCCGAATCTGCTCAGGGGTATAGCCCAGGCGCTCGAGCGCAGGCGCGACCGAGCGGTTGACGATCTTGAAGTAGCCACCACCGGCGAGCTTCTTGAACTTGACGAGTGCAAAGTCCGGCTCGATCCCGGTCGTATCGCAGTCCATGAGCAAGCCGATCGTCCCGGTCGGTGCCAAGAGCGTCGCTTGAGCGTTGCGATACCCGAAGCGTTCCCCGAGTTCCAGGGCTCGATCCCAGGCCTCGCGGGCAGCCGCGACGAGTTCGGGTGGGCATTGCGTGGCATCCAGCCCTTGCGGTGCGATGTGCAACCCCTCGTATTCCTCGGGGTGCGCGTCGTAGGCGGCACGGCGGTGGTTGCGGATGACGCGCAACATGTGCTCCCGGTTCTCCGGGAAAGCAGGGAACGGTCCGAGAACCGCCGCCATCTCGGCCGAGGTCGCGTAGGCCTCGGCGGTCATGATGGCGGTGAGAGCAGCAGCGACAGCGCGCGCACGATCCGAGTCGTAGGGCAGTCCCATCGTCATCAAGAGGGAGCCCAGGTTGGCGTAACCCAGTCCGAGTGTGCGGAAGCGGTAACTGTTCCAGGCGATCTCGCGGCTCGGATACTGCGCCATGAGGACCGTGATCTCGAGCACGATCGTCCACAGCCGCACGGCGTGCCGGAAAGCCGCGATGTCGAAGCGACCGGTCTTCGCATCGTAGAACTTGAGCAGGTTGAGCGAGGCGAGATTGCAGGCTGTGTCATCGAGGAACATGTATTCGGAGCACGGGTTCGAGGCGTTGATGCGCCCGGACGCTGGGCAGGTGTGCCAGTCGTTGATCGTCGTATCGTACTGGATACCTGGATCAGCGCACTGCCAAGCCGCCTCAGCGATCATCTGCCAGAGTTCGCGTGCGCGGACCGTCTTGGCGATCCGGCCATCGGTGCGCCAGCGCAAGTGCCAGTCGCGGTCCTCGAGCACGGCGCGGATGAACTCGTCCGGAACGCGAACGGAGTTGTTCGAGTTCTGTCCCGAAACGGTGGCATACGCCTCGCCATTGAAGTCGGCCGAGTAGCCGGCGGCGACGAGCGCCGCGACCTTCTTTTCTTCTTCGGCCTTCCAGCGGATGAACTTCTCGATGTCCGGATGGTCGATATCGACGACGACCATCTTGGCAGCCCGCCGGGTCGTTCCACCGCTCTTGATGGCACCAGCAGCGCGATCGAAGACTTTGAGAAAGCTCATCAAGCCGGACGAGGTGCCGCCACCAGAGAGTGGTTCCCCCTCCGCGCGGATCTTGGAGAAGTTGGTCCCGGAACCGGCCCCGTACTTGAAGACGCGCGCTTCCCGAAGAACCAGGTCGAAGATGCCGCCTGGATTCACCAGATCGTCCTCGACCGACTGGATGAAACAGGCATGGGCAGAGGGATGGGAATAGGCGTCCGGAGACTGCCGCAGTTCCCCCGTCTCGGGGTCGACGTACCAGTGACCCTGCGGTGGACCAGCGATCCCATAAGCCCAATACAGACCAGTGTTGAACCACTGGGGAGAGTTGGGTGCGCCGATCTGGTGGAGCAGCATGTAGGCGAGTTCGTCCTCGAATGCCTGGGCGTCTTCTGCTGTGGCGAAGTAGCCGTAGCGCTCCCCCCAATCGCGCCAGCAGCCGACCAGCCGACGCACGACTTGCCGGACACTGCGTTCCGGGCCGAGGACCGGATTGCCCTGATCGTCGAGGATCGGTCGACCCTGCTCGTCCAGCTGTGGCACCCCGGCCTTGCGGAAGTACTTGGAGACGACGATATCGGTTGCCACCTGTGACCAGTGTTCCGGGACCTCGGCATCGGTCATCTCGAAGATGACCGTGCCGTCCGGATTCGTGATGCGCGAGGTCCGCCGGACCCATTTGACCGTTTCATAGGGATCCTGTCCGGCCTCGGTGTAGAAGCGTGGAATCTTCAGACCGCGACGCTCCTGGCCGTTCGTATGCTCTGCTCGCATGCTTGCCCCCACAATCCCTTCCGCGTTCGAACCAGGCACCAGTTCGGAGAAAAACCGGCGATGCTACTAGATCTGGCACCTGTCGGGTTCATTCGACTCAAGCTCTAGTGTAGTCGCCCTGACCGGAGCTGTCTAGATGTGTCTTCCGGTCAAATGTGCGACTCGTCTCTTTGTCGTTTCCGCTGTACGTACAGCCTGCGGGTAGTGTACCAGTGTCCCCTGCATGATGCAAGAGAGTCAGCGTACGGACGCGCCCAGACCGAAAATGACGAGCGGGTCGCTCTCCCGCGCACGTCCTGCTTGCCGACGAGCGTGCTGTGCTGGCCGGGAGCCGCGCCGGCTTCCGCTCGCGGATCGCGCGTTGTGCCGAGCTGGCTCACTCAGCTTGAGGGTCCAACAACCCGATGCGGAGCGCGAAGCGGACGAGTTCGGAGCGGCGCGAAAAGCCCAGCTTTTGCATGACGCGATGCCGATAGGTCTCGACCGTCTTGGGGGAGAGGAACAGCTGGTCCGCGATTTCTTGCGCCGTGTACCCGGCCGCAGTGAGCCGAAGCACTTCCCGTTCCCGCTCGGAAAGGAGTTGTGCTGGGTCTTGCACCTCGCCGGTCCGCGCATGGTCCAAGTAGCCCTGCAGTAGGGTGCGGGCGGCCGCTTGGTCGATGAAGACCTCGCCGCGGGCGACCATGCGGATCGCCTCGACCAGGTCGGTGTGCAAACTCGACTTCCGCACGTATCCTGACCCGCCTGCCTGCAGGACCGGCAAGAGGTACCGTTCTTCAGCGTGCACGGTGAGAATCAAGGTGCGTGTGGGGAGGCCGAGATTAGCGATGCGGCGCAAGGCTTCCAGGCCGTTGCCGGGCATGCTGATGTCCAAGACCGCCACGTCGGGTTGCAGCGTGCGAGCCAGCTCGACCGCTTCGTCGGCCGTCCCGGCTTCACCGACGACGGCGATATCCGGTTCGGCTTCCAAAAGAGCGCGCAGCCCGACGCGCACGATCGGGTGATCATCAGCCAAGAGAACGCGGATCTTGTTCGTCGTCATGGTCGGACTCCTGTCATGCTCGCGAACTCGCTTCGCGGCTCGAGCGGCACCGCGACCGTGATGCGGGTTCCGTGGTTGGGCTGGCTCTCGAGGGCGAACGTCCCGTGGACCAGTTCAGCGCGCTCGCGCATCCCGAACAGTCCGAGCCCACGTCCGGGGCCCTCTCGCGGATCGAAGCCCCGGCCGTCGTCCTCGATCTGCAATGAAACCGTACCCTCCTGGAACTGCAGGTCGATCGTCGCGCGCGTCGCGTCCGCGTGCTTAGCCACATTGGTCAATGCCTCTTGCGCGATCCGATAGAGTGCGAGCTCGATCTCTGGTGAGAGTCGCTGCCGTTGCCCGCGGACATGGACATGAACCGGGAGGCCGAAACGTTGCCGGTATTGCGCTGCCAAGCCTTCCAGCGCTGCGGCGAGGCCAAAGTCGTCCAGCACAGGTGGGCGCAGTTCCTGCGCGATGGTGCGGATCGACTCGAGGGTTGCGGTCGTCAGGTCGATCAGTTCCTGAAGGGCTCGTCCATCGGTCGGCTGTTGCCGATCGTGCAGCATCTTGAGCAGGACCAGCAGTGCGGTCAGGCTCTGTGCCGGATCATCGTGCAGCTCGCGGGCGATCCGCTGTCGCTCCTCTTCCTGCGCGGTCAGGACGCGCTGGGAGAGTTCCCGCAGGCGTTGCTGGTAGCCGACGAGCGTATCCAACATCGCGTTGAATGTCGCGGTCAAGTTCTCCAGATCGGGATCGCTGAGCGGAACGAATGGCGCCCGGACGTGGAAGTTGCCGCGTCGCACCTCGTCGGCTGTCTGCTCCAAGACATCGATGGGGCGAAAGGCCGCGCGCAGAACGATCCAGTTGATCAGGACCGAGAGAAAGGTTCCCGTGATCGCGAAGAGGGCGACGAGTTCGAAAAGATGTTCAGTGTTTCCCGTGCTCAATAGCGTGAGCGTGGTTCCGGCAACGGCCCCGGTGACCACGATCAGGGAATTGGCGATCAAGACCTTGTAAAAGATGGGAAGATGAGCGAGCGATCGAACGAGATAGCCAGTGATCGTCGCGATGCGTGTTTTCATGGTCAGTCGCGGCCCTCGTGCCGCTCAGCGGCGCTTCTTCTTTTTCTTCTTGCTCTGGTGTCGACCGTGGTGGGCTGACGGTTGCGGTCGAGCTGGTGCGGTACCGATCCCGGGGAAACCGTCCAGCCCGGGCAAGCCCGGGAATGCGTTGCCGGCTCCGAGCAGACCGCGCAGCGGGCCTCGGCTGCGTCCAGCGGCCAGCTGGCCGAGTTCGGCCATCATCCGCTGCATCTGCTTGAACTGTGTCAAGAGCTGCGCGACCTCGGCGATCGTCGTGCCGCTTCCTTGGGCGATGCGTCGGCGCCGACTGTAGTTGATGATGTCCGGGTTGCGTCGCTCCTCGGGAGTCATCGAAAGGATGATCGCCTCGATCCGCTTGTACTCGTCGTCGCTGATCTGCACCTGCTGCTGGCGCAGCAGCTGCCCCATGCCGGGGATCATCTCCAAGAGCTGCGTCAGCGGGCCCATCTTCTTGACCTGTTGCAACTGCCGTAGGAAGTCTTCCAAATCGAAGGTGCCCGCGAGCAGTTTTTCTTGGAGTTTCTTCCCCTCTTCCTGACTGATCTGCTGCTGGGCTTTTTCGATCAGCGAGAGGACATCGCCCATCCCCAGAATGCGGGTCGCCAGCCGATCGGGATAGAAGGGTTCGAGCGCATCGACTCGCTCACCGGTTCCGATGAACTTGATGGGAACCCCGACCACAGCTCGAATGGAGAGCGCAGCACCACCGCGTGCGTCGCCGTCCATCTTGGTCAAGATGAGGCCGGTCAGCGAGAGACGCCGGTGAAACTCTTTGGCGACATTGACTGCCTCTTGCCCGGTCATGGCGTCGGCGACGAGCAGGATCTCGGTCGGGCGGACTGCCTCGACGATCCGCTCGAGTTCCTCCATCATCGGCTCGTCGATCTGCAACCGACCAGCGGTATCGACGATGACCGGGTTGTAGCCCTGGTCGCGGGCGACCTTGACCGCATGCTTGACGATCTCGACCGGATCGGCCTTGGTCCCCTCGTCGTAGACGGGAAGATCGTGTTGCTTGCCCAGCTGCCGCAACTGCTCGATCGCAGCCGGCCGGTAGACATCGGCCGCGACGAGCAGTGGCCGGCGTCCCTCCTTGCGCAGGTGATAGCCGAGCTTAGCGACTTGCGTCGTTTTGCCTGAACCCTGCAAGCCGACGAGCATGATGATCGTCGGCGGCTGGGCGGCCCATTGGAGCGGAACCCGCTCGCTGCCGAGCACGCGGACGAGCTCCTGGTGGACGATGGCGATCACTTGCTGGGCTGGCGTCAACGAGCGCAGGACCTCCTCACCGACTGCACGCTCGCGGACCGCCGCGATGAAGTCCCGCACCACCGTGTAGTGGACGTCGGCTTCCAAGAGAGCGCGCCGGACCTCGCGCAGTGCCTCGTCGACGTCCTCTGCGGTGAGGCGCCCCTTGCGACCGATACGTTGGAAGACTTGGGTCAAGCGGTCCGTCAGCGCCTCGAACATCGTCAGTCCTCCTCGTCCCCGAAGAACAGGGCGTCGACGTAGGCTTCCGGATCGAACTCGGCGAAGTCGGTTGGCTTCTCACCCGTCCCCACGTAGGCGATCGGGATGCCGAGTTCGCGGGCGATGGCGAAGGCGATCCCTCCCTTGGCCGTTCCATCCAACTTGGTCAGCGCGATGTCCGTCACGCCAGCCGCTTCCGTGAAGACCCGAGCCTGGTTGAGGCCATTTTGCCCGGTCGTCGCGTCGATGACGAGCAACACCTCGTGCGGGGCGTCCGGCACGTGTCGCTGGATGACGCGTCGGATCTTGGCCAGCTCCGCCATCAGATTCGACTTCGTGTGCAGCCGGCCAGCAGTATCGATCAGCAGGACATCGATGCCCCGATTGTGAGCTGCCTGCATCCCATCGAACACGACGGCGCCCGGATCCGCGCCCGGTGCGTGCGCGATGACCGGCACACCGAGCCGTTCGCCCCACGCCTTGAGCTGATCGATCGCCGCCGCGCGGAAGGTATCGGCTGCGACGAGCAGGACCGTCCGCCCCTGATCCAGGTGATAACGGGCCAGTTTGGCGATCGTCGTCGTCTTTCCGGTCCCATTGACGCCGACGACCAGGGAGACGAACGGAACTCCTCGCTGGTAGATCTTCACCCGGCGGTTACGCATCGCCGCCTCGAGCAGAGCGACCATCTCCTCACGCAGCGCCTCGCGGGCCTCGACCGGGTCGCGGATCTCGCCGCGTCGCACGCGCTCTTGGAGACGTTCCAGCAGGGCTTCGGTCGTCGCCACACCGAGGTCGGCCTGAATGAGCAACGCTTCCAAGTCGTCGAAGAGTTCGCGGTCGATTTGCGAACGCTCGAAAAGCTGGACGATCTGGCGAAAGATTCCCTGCCGGCTGCGCTTCAAGCCCGATTCCAGTTGTGGGCTGGGTGGGGTCCGCCGGCGGAAAAAACGACTGAAGATCACGCTCGTCTCCTCGTTCCGGGATACTTCCCTGGAGTGTGGCGCCGCAGCGATTGCCGCGGCGCCATCGGTAAGTATAGCAGTCGTGGTGCGCTGGCTCTTTGGTTCGCTGGATTGGCCCTGTCACGCTGGCGAGCAGGAAGTGCACTCCGGCGAGACGGTGAAGCGCACCAGCATGCCTGGCCCTTGACGAACGTCTCGTCGAGCGGCACACTGGCGGCATCGGTCGCATCGGGCTCTCTCTTCGCGAACGAAGGAACGATGAGCGGCAATCGTGCAACCTATCACTCGATCAAGGAGTTGCCAGCGAGCGAGCGACCGCGCGAGCGGATCCAGCAGTATGGACCGGAAGTACTGACCAATGCGGAGCTCCTGGCCATCATCCTGAACACGGGGATACGTGGCGAGTCGGTGCTCGACCTGGCACAGCGCTTGCTCGTCGAGTTCGGTGGACTCGTCGGCTTGGCCAGAGCTGATCTCGCCAGTCTGCGGCGGTTTCACGGACTCGGCGAGGCGAAGGCTGCCAAGCTCAAAGCGGCACTCGAACTCGGACGGCGGCTGGCACTGGCCCAACCGGAAGAGCGCCCGGTGATCCGCACCCCGGAAGACGTGTACGCGATCGCCGGGGCGGAAATGGCGACCTTGGAGCAGGAGCAGCTCCGCGTCGTGCTGCTCGATACCCGGAACCGCGTGTTGCGCACGGTGACGGTCGCCCAGGGGCACGTGAAGGGTGCCCAGGTTCGGATCGCCGAGTTGTTCCGGGAGGCGATCCGTGCCAACGCACCGGCAGTCGTCTTGCTCCACAACCATCCGTCCGGTGACCCGACGCCGTCTCGTCAGGATATCGAGCTGACCGAGAGTGCCATCGAGGCGGGAACCCTGCTCGGGATCGAGGTGGTCGATCATCTCGTGATCGGGCATGGGCGCTTTTGCTCGCTGCGGCGGCTCGGGCTGGGGTTCGCGGCAACGTAATGCTGCAAAAGGAGGTGCTGCGGGCCGGGGGACAACGACTTCGAAGGACGGAGGATTTCCTGACGAAAGAGGTTCCCCCTGGAGAGGCCCCCTTCGGATCGACCCGATGATGCGGCCGAACATCCCGGATGCCCTCGACTCCGACCCAGGACGGAAGACGACCGGTCCATCGGGGCACTCGCCTCCATCTTGTGGTGTCGCTGATCCTTCTCCTCACCGATCGCCGGCGGAATGCGTCCGTCACCGTCCATCCCTTGCTGGGTCTCATCTTCGGTGGAGCGCGAATCGTCTCCTGCTTGTTTTCCGCATGCCCCACCGTTGCACTCACGGCGATCGTGTCGCTCCTCGGTTTGTGTGCGGTGGAGCGGTTTCTCGCTTTCCCGTGGACGCGGGTGCTCCGGCGCCGATCGATTCGCGACAGTGAACTCGGTCGAGTTCGGTATCCTGAGCGAAGTGACCTGCTCGCTCGTTCGGCAGCAACTCGCTCGTGAGCTGACCAAGTTCAAGCGCCGGGAAGCCAACCGCGGTCGATCAGGGTCTCGCGGCCAAGATGGCCGAGCAGGATCTCGAAGCGGGTTCCGGCCAGTTCAGGGTGGTATTCCATGCGATTCCGTTCGAAGTACTGGACGAGGTAGCGTTGCCCGTCCGTTTTGCTCACTTCCTCGAACGGTTCGCTGATCGGATACCCGAAGACAGCGGGACCTCCGCGGCTCCACCAGTACGCCTGGAAGGGGGGCCGCAAGGTGTGGCGTGTTTCGACGAAGTAATCGATCTGGGGATCGGCTGGCCGCTCGACCGGCCGAAACGCTGGCTCGTTCTCGCGTCCGCGTGTCCGCTCGACGCCGAGCAGCCCCAGCAAGACCTCGAAGGGTGTTCCCGCCAACTCGGGGTGGTGCTCGAAGCGCGCTCGCTCGAAGTACTGCACGAGATACTGTTGCCCATCGGTCGCGGAGATCTCCACGAACGGTTCGGTCAGTGGATAGCCGAAGCGCTCGAGTCCCCCGTTCGCTCGCCAGTACTCGTAGAACAAGCGCGGAACATTGTGTTGGGTGACCTCGAAGTAGATCATGTCCGGATCGCTGCTCGGTGGGACCGGAGCAGTCGGAGGCGGCAGGGTGGTGAGAACTTTCGGGAAGACACCTTGTTGCTCGTAGCGCACGTACTCGCGCACCAAGCTGGCGGTCAAGCGCCAGCTGCGCACGGACCGTAAGCGGATGAATCCGGTCACGGTGGCCTCCTGTCCGGGTGGGAGCGGGGTAGGGAGTCCCCACCGGAACGGGTTGGGCACGCCAGTGTTGCCCTCGAAGTCGACGCCGACGCGAAAGGCTCCTTCCTCCTTCGGAAAGCCCACACTGTCGAATGTTTGTCCTTCTTCGTAGATGAATCCTGGCGGCGGTCCTTGGGTGGGCAGCTCGATCGGCCCGACATTGCGGACGACTGCGTCGACCCGGACGAGTGTGCCGGCGTACAACTCGCTCGCTGGCGTGAAAGTCACGCTGACCAGCTGGGCCTTGGGTTCCAAGCGTCGCGGCTTGGAGGGGAAGACGATCGGGCCGGTTCCTTTGAGCATGCCGCGGAGGAGCGGCAACTGTGCAAAGAGTCGGTCACCCGGGCATTCGGTGATGTTGTAGTCGCGGTGTCCACCGATGTTGGGAACATCCACGAGATCGCGGAACGGACCGATGCCGGCTGGGTCGAGATGGCCTGCCCGTGTCCGGATGAGACGCGCCAAGGCGTCGAGGACCACCCGCGGGGGATCGGTCGTCGTGAAGTCTCCCAGCACGGCGATCCCGAGCGTCCCGGTATTGTACCCGGCGGTATGGGCACCGACGACAGTGGGACCACCGTATCGTCCTTCGTAGACACGTCCTTGCCAGTCGACGACGAAGTTGTAACCGATATCGCCCCAACCGAGCGTGACCGCGTGATAGGCGTAAATGGCTCGGATCGTCGCGGCCGGATCAGGTGGATCGTTTCGCGTCGCGGTATGGTGGATCACGACCTTCTCGATCGGTGCGTAGCGCGGTGGCCAGATTTCCTTCCCATTTTCGTCGAAACGCAGCGATTCGTCCGCTCCCCATCCGGCTCGAGGAACGATCCAGCCATCGATGAGCTCGTCGTTCGCCAACCACTGGAAGTCGCTCGACGAGACCTCGACCGCGGTCACGCGGATCGCTTCGATTCGTGGTCCTGCTCCCCCGATGCCCGGCTCGCAGGCGATCCCGAGTTGGACGGCTCGTCCGCTGGCGAGGATCGGTGGAGCATAGGTCCAGCCGTCGTCCCGGGCTGGTGACGTATGCGGATCGGCGGCGAGCGGGATCCAGTCGCTCCAGGTCTCGCTGTCGCTGCGCAGGCGGACCGCGATCTGGAACAGCGCACCCTGGGGAACCGAGGCCTGCCAACTCACCTCGACGCTGCGGAAGGAAAACGGCAACGGATAGACCGGTGTGAGGATCTGGCCAGCAGTGGGAAACGGACCGTCGACGAACCAACTGGTTCTTCGGATCACGCCGCCACGCGCCTGAGCGCTCCGCAACTCCGTGACCGTCGCTGCGATGACTCCGCCAGCCACGCGCAGGAGCATCCGTCGCGTCAGTCGGCTCCCCTGCATCGCGTCCCCCTCGGATGGCCCGCCTCACCGGCCGGCACGGCCGCAATCGTACGCCACGCTGAGTGTACGATCAACCTGTCCGGACAGGCCCATCGGTCCTCGTCGGCAAGGAGCGTGCCGCATGCTATGCTGGAGTGCTGCGAAAGCGAGCGCGTGATGGAGCGGGGCGATCACAGCAGACAGCGGATGCCTGTCGAGTGGGCGTCGTTGTTACCGCCGCTCGCTCTCCTGGTGGTGGTCGCGCTGCTGTGGTCCGTTGCGCCGAGCCAGCTCGAACTGGCGACCCGTGCGGCTTTGCAGGGGTTGTGTGCCCAACGGCCGAGTCATTCCTTTTGGTTCGGCCCCTATCAGCTACCCTTCGATGCTCGGATGACCGGTATCTACGCAGGATCCGCGACGACGGTCGCCTGGCTCGCCCGGCGAGCGGCTCGCCGGTCAGCCGCGCCCCCCTCTCCGCTCGCGATCGGGTTCCTCGCTACCGGGGTCGTGGCGCTCGCCGTCGATGGTCTGAACTCGCTGGTGCTCGACCTTAACCTGGGGTCGCTCTATGCGCCGCACAACCTGCTGCGTTATGCCACCGGTGCCTGGACCGGCGTCGCGCTCGGCACCATGCTCTGGTGGATCTTCCAGTCGACGAGTTGGCGCTCCGATCTGCGCGACTCGGGCACCGTGTTTCGGTTGGGGCGCGATGGTATCCCGCTCGCTGCAGCGCTGGCCGCGTTCGGCTGGTTCGTCTGGCAGGGGCCGGTCTTCTGGTTTCCGGTGGTGGCAGTGGGGCTCGTCCTGGCAGCGCTCCTCACGTTGGCGCTGCTCACCTGGCCGGTCGTCCTCGTTCTGATCGGCCGGATCGAGTGCGCAACGACTTGGCAGGAACTGCGCCGTCCTGCCCTGGCTGCACTAGCGAGTGCGCTCGCGATCATGGTGGTGACGAGCGTCGCCCGCGCTGGACTCGAGCGGGTCCTCGATCTCTCCGCGCTGTCTTGACGAAAAGGGTACGGCGATGCCGCGCGATCTTCCGATCGGCAATGGACGCTTGCTGCTCGCCTTCGACCGGACGTATACCCTGCGCGATGTCTACTTCCCGCGGGTGGGGCAGGAGAACCACACGCAGGGGCGCCTCAATCGCTTCGGGATCTGGTGCGATGGTGAATTCGCCTGGTTTTCCGACGAGGGGTGGGAGCGCGATCTCCGCTACGAAGAACGCACGCTGGTGACGGACGTTCGCGTGCACCACCCGCGACTCGGCCTGACGCTCGTCTGTCAGGATGCCGTCGCCCTCGAGCATGATCTCTGGATCCGACGGGTGACGGTCCGGAACGAGCAGCCGATTCCGCGGACGGTGCGTCTGTTTCTCCATTTCGATGGGTACCTGTGGGGCTATGCTGATGGTGAGACAGTCTACTACGAGCCCACGGCGCGAGCACTGGTGCACTACAAGGGAAAACGGTACTTCTGGTTTTCCGGTTGGGCCGGCGATCGTCCCGGTTACCACTGCTTCGCGTGTGGGAACAAGGCGTTCCGTGGACACGAGGGGACTTGGCGCGATGCCGAGGACGGGGTGTTGAGCGGGAACCCGATCGCGCAGGGCTCGGTCGATTCGATCGGCGGACTGGAACTCGCGCTTCCGGCCGGCGGTGAGGAGACGGCTGCGTTCTGGATGGCAGCCGGGCTCCGCTTCGCCGATGTCTACCGGTTGCACCAGACAGTGCTCCAGCTGGGTCCGGACGCATTGTTGACCCGCGTCCGACGCTATTGGCAGAGTTGGATCGAGCCTGATCCCCCGGGATTGGCCTCTCTCTCGCCGACCCTCCAGCGCCTCTACCGGCAAAGCTTGTTGATCCTGCGGACGCAGATCGACGAGGGTGGAGCGATCTTGGCGGCCAATGACTCCGATATTCTCCAATTCGGTCGCGATACGTACAGCTACGTCTGGCCGCGCGATGGCGCGCTCATCGCCAGCGCGTTGTTGGATGCCGGCTATCCGGAACTGGCGCGGCGCTTCTTCACCTTCATCGGTGACCTGGTCACGCACTACGGATTTTTCTTGCACAAGTACAACCCAGATGGCTCTGCCGGATCGAGTTGGCATCCCTGGGCGAGTCCGACCGGTGACCTCCAGTTCCCGATTCAGGAGGACAGTACTGCTCTGGTGCTGATGACGCTCTGGGATTACTATCGCAAGACTCGCGACTTGGAGCTCCTCCGCGGCTTGTACAGCTCAGTGGTCGTTCCGTGCGCGCGTTTCTTGGCTTCCTATCGCGATCCAGTCACCGGATTGCCCGCGCCCTCGTACGACCTTTGGGAAGAGCGACGTGGTATCCACACGTTCACCGTGGCAGCTGTCGTGGCCGGGTTGCGCGCTGCGGCACGCTTGGCGCGCATCTTCGGTGACGACCAGTTCGCCGAGGGGTGGGATCGTGCTGCCGATGGGATCCGTGCCGCGGCGAGCCGCTACCTCTTCCGATCGGATCTCGGCCGCTTCGTCCGCATGCTCACGGTCGATGCGCAG